>JAJRVA010000195.1 GCA_024277485.1 Deltaproteobacteria bacterium
CCGGTACTTGCATAGTATTGAAAATTAAAGGTTGTGAAAGAAGAGGAACAATGGTAGACAGTGCAGTTCTTTAAACGGCGCACGAAAAATGTGTGCCCATTCTTTTTCCGACCTTATTCCTCTTGCGTGATTCCCACCCTGAAGCGAATGCCGTCTGACGTTCCCGAGAGAACACGGCACCCTGGTCGTAAAAAAAGGCTCTTTTGGAAAAAAGGAAAAGAGCAACGGCCAGGTGGTTATCGTTATTCCACCTGTACAATGTATTGAAAGTATCGCGTCAGGTCTTTGACCTGCATGGGCGGGAACGGTGCGCCTTAATGCACAGTTTCCGCAAGCTGGACGTGTCTCCATCCCGGAGGCACATCTCAACAAAAAAAGAGAAAGATTATGTCATTTATTGAAATCGGGGTCCATCCCGAGGTTGTCAGGGGGCTGGTTGAACTGGGTTTTGAATCCCCTACTCCTGTACAGGAAAAAGTGATTCCGCTCCTGCTGGAAGAGGAGGGGGACTGGATCAGCCTGGCCCAGACCGGGACTGGGAAGACAGCCGCATTCGGCATTCCCCTGGTGCAGAAAATTGATACCGGCCACAGGAAAACCCAGGCCCTGGTGCTGTGCCCGACCCGGGAGCTGTGCGTCCAGGTGGCCAGGGACATTGAAAGTTTTGCCAGGCATATCGCCAAAGTCAAGATCCTGGCGGTGTACGGCGGCGCCCGCATGGATACCCAGATAAACGCGCTCCGACGCGGTGTGCACATTATTGTCGCCACACCGGGGCGCCTGCAGGACCTGATGAATCGGGGCGCAGCGGATATCTCGGCGATCAGGACGGTTGTCCTGGACGAGGCTGATGAAATGCTGAACATGGGATTTCAGGAGGAGATCAGCTCCATATTGGCCGATACCCCGGCCCAGAAGAGCACCCTGCTTTTTTCAGCGACCATGTCCCGCGAGGTCAAGGCCATTGCAGGCAGGTACATGACCAACCCCCGGGAGATCGTCATCGGGACCCGTAATTCAGGCGCTGAAAATGTGCAGCATCACTATTACATGGTCCAGGCCCGGGATCGTTTTGCCGCTCTTAAGCGGATTGTTGATCTCCACCCGGATATCTACGGGATTGTCTTCTGCCGGACCAGGCAGGAAACCCAGGATGTGGCGGACAGGCTTGCCCGGGATGGGTATAAGGCTGACGCGCTGCACGGCGAGCTGTCCCAGGCCCAGCGTGACCTGGTCATGGGCAGGTTCCGTAGGAAAACCCTCCAGCTCCTCGTGGCCACCGATGTGGCGGCCCGGGGCGTGGATGTCAACGATCTTACCCATGTTATCAACTACAACCTGCCTGACGACCTTGCAAGTTATACTCATCGCAGCGGCAGGACCGGCAGGGCCGGCAAGACAGGCATTTCCATTTCGATCATCCACCAGCGGGAAGGATGGCGGGTCAAGACCATTGAGAGAAATATCAAAAAGACCTTTACGCGCTGCCGGGTCCCAACGGGCCGGGAAATCTGTGACAGGCAGATCATGCACCGGATTGACACAATGCTGCAGGAGACCGTGGAGCATGACCATATCGACCCTCTCATGCCGGCCCTGCAGGAAAAGCTGGCTTCGTTTGACAGGGAGGAGCTGATCAGGCGGTTCGTGGCCCTGGAATCCAAACGGTTTGTTGAGTATTACCGTTTTGCGCCGGACCTGAACGTGAATGAGAAATCAGCCGGCCGGGGACAGAAAAATGAGAGAAATGGGAACCGCAGAAATGATCGGCGCAGGGCACGGTTCACCCGTTTTCATATCAATGTCGGCAAGAATGACGGCATGGCGCCTGAACGGTTGATCAGCATCATAAATCAGGGCTCGCGCAACATGAATATAGCGGTCGGCAAAATACAGCTGATGCGGAATTTCTGTTTTATCGAGGCGGACAGCAAGTATTCCAACAAGGTCATGAGTGTTTTCAGCCGCCAGATGATCAACGGCAAGAAGGTCAACATCGAGATAGCGGAAAACAGGGGTGAATTTTCAGGTAAACGGGGAGCCGGTCGGCCCAAGGCGAAACGCTCCAGTGCGGGCGGGCGGTGGAAAAAAGGGAAACGGGCCGGTTGATACTTCAAGCTGGGCTTTTTGAACCAGGATTTTTATAAGGAAATGATACAATGATACAGGCATCCAACGTGGCCCTTGCCTATGGCAAGAGGGTCATCTTCCAGGACGTGAATATAAAATTTACCCCGGGCAACTGTTACGGTCTTATCGGCGCCAACGGGGCAGGGAAGTCGACATTCTTAAAGATTCTTGCAGGCGAGATAGAGCCGGACAAGGGTGAAATACGAATCGGTTCCCGGCAGAGGATTGCGGTCCTGAAACAGGACCACTATGAATTTGACGAAGAGACGGTCTTCAATACCGTCATCATGGGGCACAAGAAACTCTGGCGGGTGATGGCCGAGCGGGAGGCCCTGTACGCCAAGGCTGATTTCAGCGAGGAGGACGGGATCCGCAGCGGTGAGCTGGAGGCTGAATTCGGCGAATTGGACGGCTACGAGGCCGAGTCGGAAGCCGCTATTCTCCTTAACGGTCTCGGTATCCCGGAAGAGCTGCGGCACAAAAAGATGAAAGAGCTTGACGGGGGCGACAAGGTCCGGGCGCTGCTTGCCCAGGCCCTGTTCGGCAACCCTGACATACTCCTTCTTGATGAGCCGACCAACCATCTTGATTTCCAGTCCATTTCCTGGCTCGAGGGGTTCCTGGAGCGGTTTCAGAACACGGTTGTCATTGTTTCGCATGACCGTTATTTCCTCAACCAGGTCTGTACGCATGTGGCGGACATTGATTTCGGACGGATCCAGGTCTATGTCGGCAATTATGATTTCTGGTACCAGGCCAGCCAGCTGCATCTCAAACAGCGACAGAGCGAGAACAGAAAGGCCGCGGCAAAGGCGGATGAACTGAAGGCGTTTATCCAGCGTTTCAGCTCCAACGCGTCCAAGGCAAAGCAGGCCACCTCAAGAAAGAAACTTCTTGAAAAACTCACCCTGGAAGACATGCCTGTTTCATCGAGAAAATACCCATACATTGTTTTTAAGCCGGAACGGCCGTGCGGGAATGTTATCCTGGAGATCCAGGGACTTTCCAAGGAGATAGACGGGGTGGAGGTCCTGCACGATCTTGATCTTACTGTGAACAAGGGGGACAAGATAGCGTTTGTGGGCAGCAGTGTGGCCAGGACAACGCTTTTTCAGATCATTACCGGAGAAATGGAGCCGGACAGCGGCACGTACCGCTGGGGCCAGACCATCACCACGACATATTTCCCCAAAGAAAACAGCACGTATTTCAGCAGTGACCTGAACCTGGTGGACTGGCTCCGCCAGTACGCGCCTGCCTCGGAAAACGAGAGTTTTGCCCGGGGGTTTTTAGGCAAGATGCTTTTTTCCGGGGAAGAGGCAATGAAAAAGACCAGTGTCCTTTCCGGGGGCGAGCGGGTCCGCTGCATGCTGTCCAGGATGATGCTGGCCGGAGCCAACGCGCTGGTCCTTGATGAGCCGACCAACCACCTTGACCTGGAATCAATCACTGCTCTCAACAATGGACTGATAGCCTTTCCCGAGGTCATCCTGTTTGCGTCCCATGACCATGAGTTTGTGTCCACGGTGGCGAACAGGATCGTCGAGATCACCCCTGACGCGGTTATTGACCGGATGATGGGCTTTGAAGAGTATCTTGAGGAGGCTGAAGCGGCGCAGATGCGTGAGGTGGGCGCCTCCCGAAGAGCAGCCTGAGCGCACTACCCGGTCTTGACCAGCACGTACGTATTGCTTGCAATAGATTATACGTATGGTCGTTTTCGTGGAATTATTGAAAAACCGGGTTCTTTGATTTCGGTCAGAGTTATTTTGCTGTGCCGAGAATTTATTTTTTCTTTTTCCTGCCGGCCTTTTCCTCGTTGATCATGTCCGCCAGGGCCTTTAACAGGTCAATGGCCGACAGCATGCCGACAAGGTTTTCCGTCTTGTCAAGTACCGGAGCAGCGCCGATGCCATGGTCCAGCAGCAGGGAGACAGCCTTTGCCAGGGTGTCATAGGTGTGCAGGACATGCACATTTTTGATCATCACGTCCCGGACATGCATGGAGTTGTCCAGGTAGTACACATGCGAAATGTCGTGGGCCTCATCAACCCAGTTGGGGCGGCGCAGCTCGCGGTCGCTTATGATGCCGATCAGTTTTTTGCTCTCGTCAACTACAGGCAGATGACGGATGGAGTTCTCCTTCATCACGAAAAAGGCTTCCCGGATGCCCATGTCCGGCGGTATGGATATAACCTGGGCTGTCATGTACCTGCTCACCTTGATCGGCATACGTATCTCCTTGCATGAATGTTGTATTATGGGCATCTTGCAAAATGGTCTTTTCACCCGATCTCTGCGTCATGCTCAAAAAATAATGCTCGGAATATCACCTATATGCCTGTGCTTATTTTTTTCGCAGTCCTTGATCTCGAGCGAAAATCTTCATTTTTCAAGACACCCTTATGAGAAAGACTGTTGTTGTTTTTTTTGTCCGGAGGGACTCCCTGTACTCCAGTGTACAGTTTTCAGGCAGGACAGGCAAGAAGCAACGTATCCGGTTTTTGCCGGGGTTGTGTCATCTGCAGCGTGAAGGAGAGTATATACCCGTTGACAGGGTGATTCTCGGCAGCTACCATTCCTTTGATGATACAGAACACGAGCAGGGATATGGATCAGGATACAGTCAGCGGCAGCATAGTCGATGTGGTGAAGGGGGAGATTTTCCAGGGAAGTCTGGAGATCGAAGGTGGCAGGATTGTCCGGGTGGTCCGGCAGCCGGCACGTGAAAAGCACTTCATCCTGCCCGGCCTGGTGGATGCCCATGTGCACGTGGAAAGTTCCATGCTGGTGCCGTCCGAGTTTGCCCGCCTGGCCGTGGTGCACGGTACAGTGGCTGTTGTTTCCGACCCCCATGAGATAGCGAATGTCCTGGGAGTTGAGGGGGTCCGGTTCATGATTGACAACGGACACCAGGTGCCCTTGAAGTTTTTTTTCGGGGCGCCCTCCTGCGTGCCGGCAACGGATTTCGAGACCACGGGCGGCTGCATTGACCTGCCGGAGCTTGAAGAGCTGCTTGCCATGCAGGAGATAACCTACCTGGGCGAGATGATGAATTTTCCCGGCGTCCTGCATGGGGATCCGCAGGTCATGGCCAGGATTTCACTGGCCGGGAAACGGGGCCTTCCCGTTGACGGCCACGCGCCGGGCCTGGTTGGCGATGACGCCCGCAGGTATGCCGGGGCGGGCATTGCAACGGACCATGAATGTTTTAGCCTTGACGAGGCCAGGGCCAAGATCAGGGCCGGCATGAAGATCCTGATCCGCGAGGGCAGCGCGGCCAGGAACTTTGACGCCCTGGTTGATCTCCTGTCCGAGCATCCGGACCGGGTTATGTTCTGTTCCGATGATATGCATCCGGATGATCTTGCGGCCGGCCATATCAACCTGCTGGTCAGAAGAGCGATTCAGGGTGGATTTGATCCGCTCACGGTTCTGCGGAGCTGCGTGTATAATCCGGTCCGCCATTACAACCTGGACGTGGGGCTGCTGCAGGAAGGGGATCCGGCCGACTATATCATTGTCGATGACCTGGATACCTTTACAGTGCTTGAGACCAGGATAAACGGCATCAAGGCAGCGGAAAAGGGCGGAACCTGCATCGAAAGAGTCCCGGTGGCACTGGTGAATAATTTCACCACGACACTGCTCGCACCGGAAGATATTGCAGTCCCCTATTCCGGAGGAAAGCTCCGTGTTGTGAGGGCGCTGGACGGCCAGCTGATAACGAAATGTGAGTTCATGGAACCCCGTATTGCCGACGGCAGGGTGGCGGCCGACCCCGGCCGGGACATCCTGAAAATGGTTGCGGTCAACAGGTATGCGAAAGCGCCGCCGGCGGTGGGATTCTGCGCCGGGTTCGGGTTGAAAAGGGGAGCGATCGCCTCCTCCGTGGCCCATGACAGCCACAATATTATCGCGGTGGGGGTGGGGGAACGTGAAATTGTCAGGGCGGTCAACATGCTCATGGAGCGAAAAGGCGGCATCGTCTTTGTGTCGGGTGAAGAAACCCATTTTCTTCCCCTGCCGGTCGCGGGGCTCATGTCCGTGGAAGACGGGTACCAGGTGGCAGTGGAATACCAGCAGGTTGATGCCCTGGTCAAGGATGCCGGGGCAACGCTTGATGCTCCCTTCATGACCCTTTCCTTCATGGCGCTTCTGGTGATCCCGGAGTTGAAGATAAGCGACAGGGGTCTCTTTGACGGCAACACGTTTTCGTTTACTCCCCTGTTTGCGCCCTGAAGAGTATGGCCTCCAGCTTTCAGCTTATTTCTCTGAACTGCCGGTATTCCCATTCCTGCCTGGCCCTGTTTTATGTCCGCGCCGCTCTGCAGTCTCACCTGCCGGGTTGCCGCACAACCCTTGCCCACTTCACCATCAATGATCCCTGTTACGAGACCCTGCTGCAGATCTCGGGCAGCAGCGGAGATGCCCTGTTTTTTTCCGTCTATATATGGAATGGACTGTATGTCAGCCGCCTGGTGACCGACCTGGCCCGGGTCCGGCCGGACCTGCCCGTCATCCTCGGCGGCCCCCAGGCGCTTGAGCTTGAAGGGCTGCCGGAGAACTGTACGGTTGTGGAGGGACCTGTCGAGGGGGTCGGGGAAGAGTTCTATGCCGATCTTGCGTCAGGCAGCCTCAAGGCGCGGTACTGGGCGGAGGCAGGCCATCCGTTTCCCTGCCCGTACCGGGACGAGGATTTTTCCGGGGAGCTGCTGAACCGGCAGGTGTACTACGAGTCATCCCGGGGCTGCCCGTTTCACTGTTCCTACTGCCTGTCATCCATTGACAGGCGGGTCGTGCACAAGGACCTGGAGCAGGTCCGGGAGGAGCTGGGCCGCATCCTTGCCCATGACCCCATGATCATCAAGTTCGTTGACCGGACCTTTAACGATCATCCGGACCGGGCCCTGGCCATCTGGCGATTTCTGGCCGGGCAGAAGGGGCGCACCCGGTTTCATTTCGAGGTCGCGCCGGACCGCTTTACTGAAGAGATGTTTGCTTTCCTGGAAACGGTTCCTCCGGGCCGGTTTCAGTTTGAGATCGGCGTTCAGTCGACCAGTCCGCAGACCCTGGCGGCCATTGACCGGAGCATGGACGTGGACCGGGCTGCCGCCAATATTGCAAGGCTGGCCGGGTTTGACACTATCCACCTCCACGTGGACCTGATCCTGGGCCTGCCCGAAGAAACAGAGGAGAGTTTCCGTCGGTCATTTAACCGGGTTTTTGCCCTGCAATCCCATTACATCCAGATGGGGTTGCTCAAGGTGCTGCCGGGAACCGCGATGCGCAGGGATGCCGAAGCTTTCGGGCTTGCTTACTGCGGCCAGCCGCCGTACCAGGCGCTGGCCAACCGCTGGCTGGACCACCTGAGCCTGAGCAGGCTGTACGGGTTTGGTGAATGCGTGGAAGACTTTTACAATAATCGCTGTTTCAGAAGTACCTGGCCGTATCTCCTGAAAAAAGGAGAAGATCCTTTTCATTTTTTCATGCGCCTGCGTGGTATCATGCAGCGTGCCCATTACAGGGGCCGGTCTCCAACCCAGGAAATGCTGGCCCGGGTTTTCTGTGAAATGGCGGATGAACGGCCTGACCGGAAAATCCTGCGGGACCTGCTCCGGTTTGACTGGCTGCGCTGCGGGCACCGGTTCCTGCCCGATTTTCTCGACCCTGAATCATTAAGGAAAATACGCTCCGAGTTGTGGGCTGCGCTGCCGCAGGACCTGGACGGGCTCTATACGCACCAGACTCGCAGTGCGTTTTTCAAAAGGGTGACTTTTCTCAAGATGTCTGACGAGGCGTTGCGGGAAGTCGGTCTTGATGCGGAGGGAAAACGGGTGGTGGTCTGCCTGCTGCCGGAACAGACCCGGGGTGTCATCAGGCATAACCGGGCCGTTATTGTGGAGGTTGGCTGATGAGCGGCCGCAGGGTCATCGTGGTCGGCGGCGGCGCGGCCGGGCTCATGGCTGCCGGGCAGGCCGCGCTTGCCGGGGCGCGGACGCTGCTGCTTGAAAAGATGAAGCGGCCGGGCCGCAAGATCTGTATCAGCGGCAAGGGGCGGTGCAATGTGACCAATATTGCCGACCTGCGGGATTTTATCGGCCACTTCGGCCGGACAGGAAAATTTCTGCACCAGGCCTTTTCGCGTTTTTTTGCGCCGGAGCTGATGGATTTTTTTACTGCACAGGGAGTGCAGCTTGTCACCGAGCGGGGCGGGCGGGTCTTTCCGGCCTCGGGCCGGGCCTGCGATGTCCTGGACATGTTCGTCAGGTGGCTTGATGAGTGCGGGGTGAGGGTGGCACAGGCGGCCCGGGTTGAGGACCTGCTCATTGCAGCCGGCCGGATCCACGGAGTGGTCTGCAACGGGAAAGAGATGAAGAGCGATGCCGTCATCCTGACAACCGGCGGAGCATCCTATCCGGCAACCGGTTCAACCGGGGACGGGTACGCTCTGGCCGGGACTGCCGGACACACGATCGTTCCCATCCGGCCGGCCCTGGTACCCCTTGAAACCGCCGGGGATACGGCCGGCAGAATGGAAGGGCTCAACCTGCGCAATATTCAGGTCAGGATGTATATCAACGGGAAGAAGCGCGGCCAGGCCTTCGGTGAGCTGGTGTTCACCCGCTTCGGCCTGACCGGGCCGGTTGTCCTGACACTGAGCAGTCTCGCGGTCGATGCCCTGAGAAACGGAGACAGGGTGGAGGTGTCAATCGATCTGAAACCGGCCCTTGATGAACAGAAACTGGATGCCAGGCTCCTGCGGGATTTTGCCGGGCGGGGCGGCGAAGAGCTGCAGAGCGTGCTGCGGGGGGTGCTGCCGCGCGAAATGGTGCCGGTCTGCCTGGAGCAGGCAGGGCTGGATCCGGGCCGCGCGGCCGGCCAGGTCAGGGCAAAAGAACGTGGCACGCTCAGGCGCTGGCTCAAGGATTTCCGGCTGGAGGTTGTCGGCTGTCGTCCCTTTGAAGAGGCGATTATCACTGCCGGCGGAGTCGATGTGCGTGAGGTTGATCCAAGGACCATGGAATCAAGAATAACAGGCGGCCTGTATTTTGCCGGTGAACTGCTCGACATCCAGGCCGATACCGGCGGCTACAACCTGCAGGCCGCCTTTTCCACGGGCTGGCTGGCCGGCAGCTCCGCTGCCCTGGGAGAGTAGACATGTTTCTGCCGAGCACACGGGATGAGATGCGGACCCTGGCCTGGGAGGAGCTGGATATCATCCTGGTCTCCGGGGACGCCTATATCGATTCCCCCTTCATCGGGGTGGCCGTGATCGGCAAGGTGCTCCTTGATGCCGGCTACCGGGTGGGGATCATTGCCCAGCCTGATCCCGGCTCTGACCGGGATATCACCAGGCTCGGGGAACCGCTGTTGTTCTGGGGAGTAACCGGCGGCAGTATCGACTCCATGGTGGCCAACCGGACCGCTTCCGGCAGGAAACGAAAACGGGACGACTATACGCCGGGCGGCCTGAACACCCGCAGGCCGGACCGGGCCGTCCTGGTCTACTCGAACCTGATCAGGCAGCATTTCAAGAATACCCGCCCCATTGTCCTGGGTGGTATCGAGGCCAGCCTGCGCCGTATTGCCCATTATGATTTCTGGTCAGACCGGGTGCGGAGATCAATCCTGTTCGATGCCAAGGCGGATTTCCTTCTCTACGGGATGGCGGAGAACGCTGTTGTGGAGCTGGCCGGGGCACTGCAGAGCGGGAATGATCCCCGGTCTATCCGTGGCCTGTGCTACGCTTCCGCCGAAATCCCGGCAGACGGTCTTGTGCTGCCGTCGTTTCAGGAATCGGCAGCGGATAAAAAAATCTTTACCCGGATGTTTCACACCTTTTACCGGAACAATGATCCCCTGACGGCGCAGACCCTGGCGCAGAAACAGGACAGTCGTTATCTGGTCCAGAATCCGCCATCTTTCTGTCTGACAACGAATGAACTGGACAGGGTGCATGGCCTGGAATTTGAGCGGGAGCTGCATCCCTTCTGCCGTCGGCAGGGAGAGGTGCGGGCGCTGGAGACCATCCGTTTTGCCATCGCCACCCACCGCGGCTGTTACGGTGAGTGCAGTTTCTGCGCCATTGCCGTTCACCAGGGACGCACCGTCAGGTGGCGCAGCACGGAGTCCATTGATGAGGAGGCGAAAGCTCTTGCCGCGCACCCGCTGTTCAAGGGCATTATTCATGATGTGGGCGGGCCCACGGCCAACATGTATGGTTTTGAGTGCACCAGGAAACTGAAAAAGGGCAGCTGCCGCGACAAGCGGTGCCTGTTTCCGGACATATGCCCCACCATGCGGATTGATCACGGCGCGCAGCTTGATCTGCTCCGGCAACTCAGGAAGATTGAGGGGGTCAGGAAGGTTTTTGTCGCCTCCGGCATCCGTTACGACATGATCCTGGCGGACAGGAAAAAGGGAGTGTCCTACCTGCGTGAGCTCATCCGCCACCATGTGTCCGGCCAGATGAAGATTGCCCCGGAACACACCCGGGAGAAGGTGCTTGCCCTGATGGGAAAACCAGGCCGGGACGAACTTCTGCAGTTCAGAGAACTGTTTTACAGGCTGACGAACAAAGAGGGACTGAAACAGTTTCTGACCTACTATATCATCGCCGCCCATCCCGGTTGCACGATCATGGATATGGAGAAACTGAAAACATTTTGTGCCCGCCACCTGAAAATTCTGCCCAGGCAGGTCCAGGTGTTCACCCCCACCCCGTCGACCTATGCAACCCTGATGTACTGGACCGGCCATGATCCCTTTTCGGGCAAACCCTGTTTTGTGGAAAAGACAGAGCGTGGCCGTGAGCGGCAGAAACAGGTTCTGTCCCGGGAAAAAAGCGGTGTCCGGAAGAAAGGTTCCGGTCGTTTCTCAACGGATCGTAAGATGAAAAAATAGCTTCCAGGCTGTTAAGAAAGCCTGTGTGTCGCCTGTCATCTGCCGCTCTGCTCAAGAGGTTTTGCCATCGTGTCAAGGGAGCGACAAAATGCCGCTTTGAATTTATCTTTTACAGTGCTACTGTAGAACGGTTCTGAAACTGACCATATATTCACCTGTACAATACCAAGGGAGAAAATTCATGTTTGGATTAGGCGCCCCGGAACTCATGATCATACTTGCAATCAGCTTTGTCATCTTTGGCGGCAAAAAACTGCCGGAAATCGGGGCAGGCCTTGGCAAAGGCATCACATCCTTTAAAAAAGGTCTGCAGGCAGCAGACGATGAACCTGCTCTGCCTCCGACCGAGGTCAGCGAAAAAAAAGAGTAATCCTCTTATTCGCTGTCCACGATATCGCTGATCCAGGCAAGCGCTGCAGCCACCTTGGGGAACCCCATGGTGGAGACAAGCAGGAGCAGGGCGTGGTAGAGTTCTTCCTTGGTGGCGCCTGCCTGCAGGGCCCTGCGGGCATGGGAATGGACCGAGCCTGTTGATTGCGATGATGCTGCAACAGCCAGTTGAATAAGCTCGGAAGTCTTTCTGTCCAGGGGACCGGCATTACGGACAGTAGATCCGAGATTTTCGACTGCCGCCAGGACCTCGGGAAATTTCTCAGACAGTTTCCGGTAATGTCTGCTTGGGATTTTTTGATCTGTCATGGGTACTCTCCTCTGTAGATTGACTGGTTGCCTTCATCTCTCAACCTATGCCCCGCTCACCCTTAACGGCGGGAAATTTTGCCGTTGATACGCTTTGTCTCAGCCGGTTTCGACACTGTCATTTTATGATATATGAAGATTTCCTGAAAGAAATTCCGTCTCAGCAGCCGGAATTTTTCCTGACCTGCTGCAGTTCGGACGTCCTACTCGGTGCATTCATTTTTTTTCTGATCGTCACTTTTGTTCTGTCCTTCCTTGCATCATCGTCTTCCAGAATGTATCCTGAATACAAATATCGCCAACTCTTTGAAAAGGTTGATGAATGGCAGGTTCTTCAAAAAAGGTCGTTTTTGCGGCACTCATCGGCAATACACTGATATCCATTACCAAGTTCATTGCCGCGGCTGTTACCGGGAGTTCGGCCATGTTTTCCGAGGGGATCCACTCGGTGGTCGATACCGGTAACCAGGTACTGCTTCTCTACGGTATGAAGCAGGCGAAAAAACCGCCTGACAAGCTGTTCCCCTTCGGGCACGGCAAGGAGATCTATTTCTGGAGTTTTGCCGTTGCCATCATGATTTTTGCGGTGGGCTCAGGCGTATCGCTTTATGGTGGGGTGAAACACTTTCTGCACCCTGTACCCATCGAAAATCCCATGGTCAACTATATCGTGCTTGGCTTTGCCCTGCTGTTCGAGGGCATGGCCTGGTATTTTGCCCTGACCGAATTCACCAAGGCCAAAGGAAAGTGGGGATATCTCGAAGCCGTTCACCGGGGCAAGGATCCCACCATGTTCGTGGTCCTGTTTGAAGATTCAGCTGCCATGCTCGGGATTGTGGTGGCTTTCCTGGGCGTGTTTCTCTCAACCAGGACCGGAATTTATCAGTTCGACGGCATCGCTTCCATTATCATCGGTGTTATCCTGGGCGGTACAGCAGTGTGGCTGGCCTATGAGACCAAGGGGCTTCTCATAGGAGAAAGCGCAAATGAGAAAGTGGTCAACGGTATCAGGGAAATTATCAGAACGTATGATGGTGTTGAACATGTGAACGAAGTGCTGACCATGCACATGGGGCCGGACTTTATCCTGGTGAATATAAGTATTGATTTCCGGGACGATATTCCGGCCGGGGACCTGGAGGTGATGATCGGACGCCTTGACCGGCAGATCAAGGAGGCGTTCCCGCATGTGAAGCGGATTTTCGTGGAAGCGGAATCGCACCGGATTGCAGAGGGGAAGATGGAGCATGCCCATGCGTTACAGGGTAAAGAAAAAACAGCCTAATTCAAAGATGTGCCTGGTCTGCGGCCTGCAGAACAGTTTTGGTCTGTACACGTCCTTCTATGAGCTGGAAAACGGTGAACTCTTAGCTGTTTTTAAGCCCCGGGAAGAACACCAGAGTTATCCGGGCCGCCTGCATGGCGGCATGGTTTCGACCATCCTGGACGAAACCATCGGCCGGGCCGTCATGATACAACATGACCATGCATTCTGGGGTGTTACCATGGAAATCTCGATCCGCTTCAAAAAACCAGTGCCCCTGGACAAGGAGTTGCGCGTTATCGGCCGGATCACAAGGGATTCCAGGAGGATATTTGAAGGCACCGGAGAGCTCCTCCTGGCTGACGGCACAGTTGCCGCCGAAGCCTCCGGGAAATACATGAAACTGCCCATTGAAAGGATAGTCGATTTTGACGTGGATGAGCAGGAGTGGAAGGTTGTGCACCTGCCACATGATCCCGAATACATAGATTTAAACAGGCCGCCAGAGAACAGGGAGACATGAAGATGATACTGACCAATATCGAAACAGTGCCGGGGAAAAATATCGTCGCCCACTTCGGGCTTGTTGCCGGCAGCACAATCAGGGCCAAGCATGTGGGCCGGGATATCATGGCAAGTCTGAAAAATATAGTCGGCGGCGAGTTGAAGGGCTACACGCAGCTCATGCAGGAGTCCCGCCGGCAGGCCGTGGACAGGATGGTCGAACAGGCCGAGCAGTTAGGGGCAAACGCAATCGTCAATGTCCGTTTTTCAACCTCATCCGTGGCCCAGGGGGCAGCGGAACTGTATGCCTATGGTACGGCCGTGAAGGTGGAGTAGGGGAGGGGCGCATGGATCTTGTCATTTTTCTGGCCCTGGTGGCTGCGGGGTACGGGGTTGGCTCCTGGATGGAAAAAACCCATTATGCCTCGATCGAGAAACGTGAAGCCGGACTGCTGGATCTGCCGGTTGTAACGATAAAAAGCGGCTTTGAGGCGGACAGGGTGGATCATGCTGAGCTGGTCCAGGGCAGCGCCGTCATTTCAGTGGATTATTTCAAGCGTATCCTGGCCTCGCTGCGGAATTTTTTCGGGGGCGCCATCAGGTCGTATGAGACACTCATTGACAGGGCCAGGCGCGAGGCCATCCTCCGCATGAAGGAATCGGTTCCGCCCGGCACGCACCTGATCGTCAACGTCCGGGTGGAGACCTCGACCATCGGCAAAAATTCGCACCGGAAAAGCGTCAGTTGTGTTGAGGCCATAGCCTATGGAACTGCCCTGGTTGCTGCCCCGTGAAATACATTCCCCGCCGGCCGGGCCGCAATGTCAATGTTACGCCCACATCACCTCTGCGGGATTTTTTTGTCATGCTCACAGGAGTTCTCCTGCTGCTGGTAACAGCCTATTTCCTGCTGGGTCTGCTTGTTGATTTCATGGTCCCCAGGATTTCTCCTGACACGGAAAAGCTGATAAGTACTTTTTTTTTCAAAGGGGAATCTGAAAAGAATGCCACTGGCGGAGAGGAACAGAAGCTCCAGAAACTGGTCGACCGGCTGCAGGACAGCTGCAGAGACCTGCCTTACCGGCTGCAGGTCGAGGTGGTTGATGATGAGATGATCAATGCCATGGCCCTGCCGGGCGGCCGCATAGTTCTTTTTTCCGGGCTGCTCGACAAGGCACGGTCGGAAAATGAACTGGCCTTTGTCCTGGCCCATGAGATGGGGCATTTTGCCAACAGGGATCACCTGAGCGGACTTGGCAGAGGGCTGGTGTTTATGGTTCTCAGTGTCAGCCTCTTCGGGCCGGACAGTGTCATAGGGGAGAAGATCGGTCAACTGCTGCAGGTCTCTGAACTCGGTTTTTCACGCAAGCATGAATCAATGGCCGATGAATCAGCCCTGCAGACAGTCAACTGCTACTACGGGCATGTTGCCGGGGCCGTGAACTTTTTTCAACATACATCGACAATGGAAGAAAATCTTTTTGCCGGCCATTACCTGTCAACCCATCCCCTGGATGAACAGAGAATAAGCCGCATAAAAGAGCTTGCCGAAGAAAGAGGGTACTCGCTCCGGGGGGAACTGGTACCCTTTGGTGGAGTGAAATAAGACACCCATGCGAAAAATTGCAGGAAAGGACGATAACATTAAAAAAGGTATTCTGATTGTACTCGTGGTTTGTGGTTTTCTTGTCCCGGGCGCCCTGCTTGCCGATGAATGCATGGAAGGTGATTGCGACAACGGTATCGGTACCGGTTTCACCGAGGAGGGCAAGATATATGAGGGAGAATGGAAAGACGGGTATCCCCATGGCAGGGGAACATTGTATATTGCCGGGGGCAAGATGATTACCGGAGAATGGGTGAAAGGGAAACTGGTCAGGGAAAAGAAGGAAGAACAGGAGAAGTAGTTTTCGGCCTGGCCGGACCGGTCTGTTCGGCCTGCTGCTTTGCTACGCTAAGGTTCAAGGAAAGGGAGGAGGTAAGGCGATGAGAAAATGGAAATGTACAGTATGCGGATATATCCATACCGGCGATGAGCCGCCTGATGAATGTCCCATGTGCGGGGCTGACAGGAGCAAGTTTGTGGAGATACTCCCTGAAGAAGGTGATGCTGCCGGTTCAGGTGCGACAGGGCCTGATACCGGGGAAGTGCGGCCGACAATGGGCGAAAGGCTGGCCGACCTGGTGCTGCAGAAGCACCTGCACCCCATTACCGTGCACACGCCGAACGGTATAGTCCCGGCTGCGGTCCTTTTTCTGCTGCTGGCATATATTTTCCAGTTGAGCAGTTTTGAGCTTGCCGCCTTCTACAACCTGGTGTTTGTTCTGCTTGCCATGCCGCTGGTGGTCCTCTCCGGTCTGATCGAGTGGCACCGGCATTACAAGGCTGCCGGAACGACACTGTTCTTTACCAAGATAGGATGCGGCATGGTGGTGATGACAAGCCTTCTCATCCTTGTTCTATGGCGCATCGCTGACCCGGAAGTGGCGGCGCCCGCTTCATCAACGAGGTGGATATATTTCCTGATTCATGTCATTGCACTCGCTGCGGTAGGTTTGGCAGGGCAACTGGGCGGAAAACTGGTGTTTGGCAAAAAGAGGGAAAAAACTATTTCGGCCTGACCTGCATCGGTATTTTTGAAAGTTGTGCTCTTCTCGTTGACTTCAGGGGGGCGGAAAGGTATAATAGTATATGCTGTTAGGGTAGTTATGTAATAATGAACACGAGCTGTATGGCTTTCAGTTCTCCTCCCTCTAACAGCACCCACCTATGCCCTGGCTGTTGTGGCTTACGGCCAGGGCATTCATTTTGTCTGCTCCGAGGTCGAAGGATACGCTGATACTGCCCAAATTGACCCCTCTTCCCGGCTCCAGAAAGAGGGGTCTTCAAAAGGCCGACCTGATAAAATACTCTCCTCCCTTGATTTCATCAGGCTGCACTGGAAGTTGACACCCATCTCAGGAAGAGCGGGTTGTCTGCAATGGCCTTGAGATCAGTAAAATACAGTCCGCCGAATTCCATGCTGCATTCCGGGCAACCCCGCAGCCAGAGTATGTGATGGCGGTATCGGTTTTTGGCAAATTTCCTGCATACCCATTGACTGCTGCAGCACTCAAAGCAGTAGAGGAGAGTCCATTCGTCGCCCTGCAGGGCCTCGATACAGTCCTCACAAACCGGCACAACCATTTCCCGCACTGCTACCTCCTCAATGTCATTCACGGTATAGCCGAAGGGCTGGATAATATAATCAACTGCTGCCCGTTTTTCATTTCCTGTGTCAGGACCATGGTTGAGTTCACAGTACTCTTCCGCCATGTGTGCGAGCAGTCCCAGTTTGTCAACAGCATCCATGATTCCCCTCCTGTATGATAGAGTTGTTCAGGCCGCCTTTGCCCAAGGAGAAATGGTTTTGGAAAGAATAATGCAATTGCCATTCCGCATTTCCACAATAGCCATACATGAGAGAGGCTGCCTGGCAGCGGCAACAAAAAGGTGAATGCATGCTGGCAGTGATAAAAGTTGTGAATTCAGTATGTTAACGGAATGTTTCGAGGTCGGGGAGGGGAGGCTTCTCCCCTGGAAAAATATTCATGTTTTTTTTTCGGCCGGTAATCCGGCCCCATCAGGTGACAAAAAAGGGCACAATGTTGCGAATCCGTGACGGTTTTGCGACAGGCCAGTTGTGCAGCGCTGTGAATGCAAAAGCCAAATATGTAATAAGCATGGGGCGTCATACTTGTCACGTCGCCCTGCCGGGTGTCCGATAACGGCATATCTACGGTGTTGGCAACTCTTTGATATCACACCAGGATCGTCATATGGTCAAGCCGTGTCACGATCAACATTGTTGTCGCCTCGAAGGTATCGCAGGTTCGCTATCTGTATCTGTACCGTTCTCGAACGTTCACGGATCCTGGAATATGCCCGGAGAGACGTAATTTGTCACTCGCTGCGGCCGGCAGAGATTGTTCCTGGAGCTGCGGCGTTGTTGCACCTGTCCTGTTTTCCGGAGAATAATGAATCTGAAAGCTTATTCCAATTGTCTGAAACAGAGATGTTTGATATATCTATATAATTGGTAGAAGGAAAGTCGCGAGGTTGCTTGCCGGCCGAAAAAATAAGCTGCTTATTTAAACTTCACTGAAAAGAGGAAACAATGGTGTTTCGATTTATGGAAAACATGAGCGTCAGATGGCGTCTGCTGGGTTTTATTTTTTGCCTGCTTCTTTTTATTATTCTGTCCGGAACAGGCGGTCTGATCGGCATGCGTGATACCAAACAGTCCCTCTCCCTGGTGTATAACAACAATGTCAAGCCCATGGAGGAGATGCGGCAGATACACGAACTGCTGATGTTTGATGTGGCAAGCACGGTTGAGAGGGTGCTGTATGAGCAGATAACCTACGGTGAAGCCGCAGGCAGGGTAGAAGCGGCAAGGACGAAGATTGACGAAAAGATTGATGAACTGCTTGATGCAGGCAAGGCAGGTGCGCAGGAGGGAGATGACTGGCTTGCCGATGACCGGGCCATGTTTGTTGAACTGAAGGGCCTGGTCAAGGATACACTCGCGGTCCTGCAGGCAAACAGTTTTGAAAAGGTCGACGAACTGTTTGCCCAGCGCCTGGAACCGTTCCTGGAACACTTTGCGAAAGAGATCAATACCCTGATCCTGGGAAGGATTGCATCTGTTGAGACCGAGTATGACAGGGCGGAAAAAAGATTTATCTTTTCCCAGGCAGCGTTTGGCGCGACTATTCTTTTAGGCGTCTGCGTGGCCCTTTTTGTCGGTTTTTTCCTGATGCGCAGCATAAATGATCCCTTGAAGCGTCTCACAAA
>JAJRVA010000196.1 GCA_024277485.1 Deltaproteobacteria bacterium
TATTCATGACTGTACTCATCGGGAGAATCAAACCAGGGTTCTTGCTCAAGCGTCTGCGGATCAACCTTGTATATGAGATTCTGCTGTTTGCCGCCATGGTCGACCGTGTACAGGTACGTATCCGACGGCCCCCAGTTAAGCTGGCACCCATTGCCGACCCTGCGCACATCTCCCTTCGTATCAATAACAGCGGTCTGCCTCATTCCTCCCCGCAGGGTCGCTGCCAGAAATTTTGCGCTGCTGCTGACCGCTGGTGTTTCCAGAATAACTTCTGCGGGAATCGGAATATTTCCCCCTGTCTGGAATAACACACTCTCTTTGCCGGACGCAACCTCAAGTTCAATGAGCTGGTTGCCGTTTCGCTGGAAATATACTTTTTTCCCATCACCGGACCATGTGGGTACATTGCCGTTTTTTGCCAGCAGCCTTTCTTCTCCACTTGCAATATCCAGCAGAACGATATTCCAGGCATAATAATTACGCTGCGGAACCCAGGGCTGCTGGGACCTGGCAAACACCACCTGTTCCCCGTCCGGTGAAATACGCGGGAAATACTCCGTATGCGGGTCAGTGGTCAAACGGGTGATCTGCCTGCCCGGCAGGGAATACATCAGGATGTCGTGATTACCGTACCTGTTGGAACTCCACACGACAAACCCCTTGAGCTCGTCTGCGTTTATCCCGTCGGATGTGCCGGTGCCCCCGCTGTTCTCCACTGCCTGCCCCCTGTCCGGCGGACGCAGGGGACCCATTTTCCGCAGATCACGAAACTGGTAGGCCAGTACCAGGATCCCGGCGCAGAACAGCGCCAGGACAACAAGCCGGTACCGTACTGTACGTACAGAAGAGATATATTCTTTTGAGGCAAAGAAACCTGTTGTGAGAAAAAAAATGATCAGCGCTGCGCCGCCAAGGGTGTAATCAACCACCTGGCTCAGGATATGCAGACTGAGCATAATAATCAGGGAGGCTGCGCGGCTTGCCCCGAGTGAGACCATTGCGAGGGTCCCGCCGGCCTCATAGGTTCCGAATCCCATGAATGTCGGGACAGGAAGACTGGCTGAGGCCTCGGCACTGATCAGGCTTATCAGGGCGGAAACAGGATGGGTTTCCACCGCAGAAAAATTCGCGGCCACAACCCCTGCAAACAAAAGATAAAGGCCTGCATATTTCCCGATTCGAATGAACAGAGAGAGGAGGAGGACCCTGCCGATGATACCGGCCTCACGGGTCTGCCTCAATGCCGCAACTGTCTCCCGGAGCAGTGCGGCTAATTTGTACAGTATGCCGCGGTTGAACAGGGGCATACGGGACAGGGCCGCCGCAGTATACTCCAGAACGGGAAACAGGATGACAAGCAGGATGACGATAACGGCCGTCAACACCAGGAGTGTTGCAACAATCCATGACTGGACACCGATGGTCAGGGCCTGGTACACCACGATGGCGGCTATCATCATGCCAAGCGCAATCAGGTCAAACACAAAACTGATCGCCAGAGAGGAGAGGCAGGAACGGCCGCTGACCGAATAACCTCGGTTGAGCATGGCAATGTAGCTCAATTCACCCAGCCTGGCCGGCAGCATGTCAACAAACATATTCCGGCAGACAGTTACCAGAAAAAGATGGCGGAAAACAGGCGGGTTGACTTCGGATATTCTCAAGAGTATGCCGTAGCGAAAAGTACGCAGGACTGTCCGGAACAGCGCTGCCAGGAGGTAGAGCAGGACGTATACCGGAGAAACAGCGGTGAGCGTTGCAACCAGCCACGGCCAGATCGAAGGATCAGCTGATGAAATACTGCCGCGGATGAGAAAGGCCAACAGGATGCCTGAAACACCAAGCGACAGTAAAACTTGAAAAACATATTTGCCGACTGCCGTCCTGTTCATCCGGAGGTTGACTCCCCTTTACTTGTTTGCATGTACATGCGGGAACTGTCAGGCATCGGCCCGCGTTCTCTTCCAGGACATGATGACCCTGCCGAAATAGAAGACCCCGCCGAAAAGAGAGTAACAGAGTGTTACAGCAAGAAACAGCAGGGCCAGGGACCTCGTCTGCAGGGCACTCATACCGGCCAGACCAAAGAAAAAAACATACCCCATATCCCTGATGCCTATCCCGTAAATGGAGATGGGGACTGCCTCCATGAGGGTGATCAGGGGAACAAAGGCGCTGAAATACAAAAATGGAACTGTCGCGTGCAGGGACAGAGCCATGAGATACACGGCAAAGATCAGGAGGAACTGAAACAGGAATGAAATCAGCATAACCTTTTCCACCGTCCGCCGCTCCGCACCATACCGGGCAAAGGTTATAAAAAACTTTTCCGTCATATTAACCAGGGGCGGAAACCGGTCAAGCGACGTAACCCGTAACAGGTAGCGTACCGGTTCTTTCTTCCACAGCATATAGAGGACAACGCACAGCAGAAACAGGATGACAAGCGGCAGCAGGACCAATGACGGCTGTTCCAGCTTGAAGGCCACAAAAAAAGAGGACATGAGGCTCAGGAAGACAAGAGCGATAAACCCCGTGAGGCGGTCGGCAAACACGGAAGCTGCTGAGCGGACTCCCTGGTTGCTCTTTTTCATGACATCGTAAATCCGGTATGAATCACCGCCGATGTTTGAAGGCAGAAAAACATTGAAAAAACCGCCGATAAAATAACTGACCACGAGTTTTCTCAAGGGGATGTCAATACCATCACTGAAAAGCAGTATCCGCCACTTCAGTGCGCTCAGGCCGGTATTGGCAAGCAGGATGCAGAATACCAGGCCGAGCAGCGGGAAGTTGCTCTGCGCAAGAAGAACCCGAATCTGCTCCAGGGGTGTTTTCTGA
>JAJRVA010000197.1 GCA_024277485.1 Deltaproteobacteria bacterium
TGCTGTCCATGGAAATAGAGTTCAGCCGGGTCTGTAATTTTCGTTGTTCGTACTGTTACGTTGCCGACAAAAGTGAATGTAAGAACGAGCTTTCCCGGTCGGAAATCAGGGATGTCATCCTGCAGGCAAAGGCCCTGGGCGCCCGCAAGATAATTATCCTGGGCGGTGAACCCAGCATTTATCCGCACCTTGTGGAGATGCTGGGTTTTCTGGGCAGCGAAGGCCTTGAGGTTGAAATGTTTACCAACGGCACCGGCATTGATGACGATCTTGCCGCCGTGCTTGCCCGGGAGCGGGTCAGGGTTGTCCTGAAAATGAATTCCCGCGACGAGGAACTCCAGGACCGTCTGGCCGGAAAAAAAGGCGCGTTTCAGATAATCAGGAGGGCGCTTTCCACCCTGCAGAGGGCCGGGTATCCTTCAAAAGAGCTGTTTCTTGCCGTCAGTACCGTGATCTGCAAACAGAATATCGGGGAACTGCCGGCAATGTGGCGGTGGTTGCGCCGGGAGGACATTGAACCCTATTTTGAAATTATCACTCCCCAGGCAAACGCCATTGAGAACGCGTGGCTGACAGTTGATTCGGCAGCCTTAAAAGAGCTGTTTGCGCAGCTGTCCGCCGTGGATATGGAGGAATTCGGCCGCCGCTGGGAGCCGCAGCCGCCCCTGGTGGGCAATAAATGCATGCGGCACCAGGTCTCCTGCGTGGTAACCGCCACCGGTGATGTCATGCCCTGCGTGGGGGTCACCATTCCCCTGGATAATATCCGCAATGCTCCTCTTGCTGATATCCTGAAAAACAGCGAGGTGGTCAACAACCTCAAAAACTACCGCGAGATGATAAAAGGCGAGTGCCGCAGCTGCGAAAAAGCCGACGAGTGTTACGGCTGCAGGGGAGCTGCCTACCAGATCACCGGGGATTACCTGGCCTCGGACCCCACCTGCTGGCGTAATGCCAAGTGCGCGAAAACAGACTGACAGCATCATTTTTTCCGGGTCAACCCGGCCACAATATCCCCGCTGTCCACCGGGGAGGTCCCTGCATGTCAATGTGAGTTAAAAAGGCAATATCCAGTCACTTTCGATATCCGGATATTGCCTTGGGAGAGGGGGCTGTGTTTCGAGATCTTCAAGTTTGAAACTCGTGAGAAGACCAATGACCAATTCTGTAAAGGCAATGTTTGTGCCAGCATGGTGCTGTTGCCTCCTGTTTCCGCAACTGTCTGTTATAATTGTTCTTCTCGTTTTTCGATCAGGATCATAACTGCAAACTGTTAACCCTGTTGCGTTTACATTCTGTTAATCGCGTGGTAGTTTGTTAACGGTTTTTTGTTGCGGCACAACCTATCTGCAGGAGGACTACGCGGTGCAAAAGATGGATAAAGGCTTCTGGAAAAACGTCATTGAAACCATGCGGGAAGGTCTCATGGTTGTTGATCCTGACGGTCATATCATCTTTGCCAACACAACCCTTGCAGACATGATGGGGTACTCAAGTGAAGAGCTGCGGGGAAGAAGCTGTGAGCTTTTCCAGTGCGACCGCTGTTTTTCCGCCAGGGAAGACGGTATAAATAAATACTGTGCCCTGTTCCACGAGGAAGAGGTCTTGAACGTTGTCTGCTTCTTTCGTCGCAAGGACGGTACAAGGGTCCACCTGCTGAAAAATGCCTCGATCATCCGGGACAGGCGGGGCAGGGTCATCGGCGGGGTGGAGACCCTGATCGACCTCAGCCGCATGCAGGACAAGGAGATGCTCATCTCCCGTCTCCGGAAGCAGCTCCATTACCGGGAAGGGTTCCAGGGAATTGTCGGCAGTTCCGAGGCGATGCGGAAGGTTTTTGATCTGTCCCGGAGTGCGGCCCAGTCAGATGCCTCGCTTATCATCTACGGTGAGTCAGGCACGGGCAAGGAAATCCTGGCAAGCGCGATTCACCGGCTCAGCCGGCGCAGAGATGGCCCTTTTATCAAGGTGAACTGCGCATCTTTGAACGAGAATCTCCTGGAGAGCGAGCTGTTCGGCCATGTCAAGGGAGCCTTTACAGGCGCGGATTACAACCGTGTCGGCCGGTTTGAGGCTGCCAGCGGCGGCAGCATGTTCCTTGATGAAATCGGCGACCTCCCCCTGGCCACGCAGACCAGGCTTCTCCGCGTTCTGCAGGAAAAAGAAATCGAGAGAGTGGGCGACCACCGTCCGGTCAAAATCGACGTGCGAATCATTGCCGCAACGCATAAGGACCTGCCCCGACTGATTGACAGGGGGCTTTTCCGGGAGGACCTCTATTACAGGATCGGGGTCATTCCCGTTGAAATTCCGCCGCTCAGGGACAGGTCGTCAGACATTGTCCTGCTGGTGGAGCATTATATTCAACAGATCCGGGAAAGGACCCGAAAACCTATCGAGGGCATGTCGGAAAGCGGGCTGGACCTGCTTCTGCGATACTCCTGGCCGGGCAATATCAGGGAGCTGATAAATGTCATCGAATATGCCTTTGTCCTCTGCCCCGCAGGAATGATAGAGCCGGAGCATCTCCCCGTGAGCCTGCGTCAGGCAGGGCCGGGATTTTCAGGGGTGCACCGGTACGGTTCCGGTGCGTACATGGACACCAGGAAGCAGCGCCTGATAACAGCCCTTGAAAAGACCGGCGGCAACCAGTCAAAAGCCGCGAAAATACTGGGCGTGAGCAGGGTTACGGTCTGGAAGTGGATAAAGAAATACAACATCCGTCTGCAGGCCAGGGTCAAAACCGGTTCCGGCAGAAAAACATGAGGCCTGCCTGAACCGGTTCGGCTGTTTTGTTTTTTTTTGAACTTGCACGGTCTGCTGCGCCCTTCTTCTAAAGTGCACGGTGGTTTTCGATCTTGGTCATGGATCCTGCCCGGGACAGAGAGTGAAAAAGAAATTTTGATTTTTCTTGACCAAAAAGTTTCTTCTCAATAAAGATGAGAAACAGTACTCAGTGTAACGTAACATCTGACCAGCTCATTCAGGAAAATGTTTGTATTCCGGTACTCCGGCAAACTGCAACAGGGGAAGGTCATGGAACAGACAACCGCACCCGGGCCGAACATGGTGCTTCGCATCTGCAGGTTTTATCGTAACGGCTTTCGCCGCATGACCCTGGGCCGCACCCTGTGGAAGATCATTATCATCAAGCTGATCATTATCTTTGCAGTCCTGAAATTCTTTTTCTTTCCGGATTTTCTTGCTACCAACTTCACAACTGACAGGGAACGGGGCAGCTATGTGCTTGAGCAGATTACCCGCCCGGTCCGTGGCAATGACGCCATACCTGGGAGGTAGAGGTTATGGTCGAAAATTTTGACCTGACAATGGTCAACTGGGCCCGGGCCCAGTTCGCCCTGACGGCGATGTACCACTGGATCTTTGTGCCGCTGACGCTGGGGCTCTCCTGGCTGATTGCCTTTTTCCATACTATCTACGTGAAGACAGGAGATGAGGAGTGGAAGCGGCTCACCAGGTTCTGGATGAAACTCTTTGGCATCAACTTTGCCATCGGTGTGGCAACCGGTATTATCCTGGAGTTTGAGTTCGGGACCAACTGGTCCAACTATTCCTGGATGGTGGGCGACATCTTCGGCGCTCCGCTGGCCATTGAGGGAATCTTCGCTTTCTTTCTTGAGGCCACCTTTTTCGCGGTCATGTTTTTCGGCTGGGACCGGGTCTCAAAACGGTTTCACCTCTTCTCCACCTGGATGGTCGCGGTGGGCTCCAACCTGTCCGCTGTCTGGATCCTGGTTGCCAATGCCTGGATGCAGCTCCCCGTGGGCCAGGAGTTCAACCCGGATACGGCCCGCTTTGAGATGCAGAATTTTTTTGAGGTGGTTTTCTCACCCGTGGCAGTAACAAAATTTACCCATACCACAAGTTCATCCATGCTGCTGGCATCACTTTTCATCATTTCCGTTTCGTCCTGGTTCCTGCTCAAGAAACGGCATGTCCTGATGGCCAGGCGCTCCATTGTCGTTGCAGCGGTATTCGGGCTTCTTTCATCGGTCTATACAGGCTTTACCGGCGATGAGGCCGCCTTTGAAGCAGCCATGCATCAGCCCATGAAGCTGGCAGCCATCGAGGGATTGTATCAGGGAGAAACCAATGCCGGTATTGTCGCTGCCGGGGTGATCAATCCTGCCAAAAAGGTCGGCGATGACCAGGACGGCTTCCTCTTTGAAATCCGTGTTCCCGGTCTGCTCTCCCTCCTGGCCAACCGGGAATTTGGTTCCTTTGTGCCGGGAATCAACGATCTTGTCTATGGCAATGAGGAGCAGAACATCATGGGAGCGGCCCGGAAAATCGAGAAGGGCAGGATAGCGGTCCGGCAGCTCGACGCGTATAAAAACGCGCAAAAGGATGGCGCAGAAGATGCCGCTGCTTCGGCCCTCACCCTGTTCAGGGAAAATATGGAATACCTGGGCTACGGTTTTCTGGAGAAACCCGAAGAGGCTGTGCCGCCTGTGGCCATCTCGTTTTACAGTTTTCGCATCATGGTGATGCTGGGCACTATGTTTCCCCTGGTCTTTGCGGCCTTTCTTTTTTTCACCTGGAAGGACACCCTGGGGGGGAAAAAGTGGCTGCTGGCGCCGGGAGTTTCCATGTTCTTCCTGGGTATGCTCGCCCAGGAGGCAGGCTGGGTTGTTGCCGAGGTGGGCCGGCAGCCGTGGGCCATCCAGGGACTCCTGCCGGTTACCGTGGCGCGCTCCAATCTCACAGCCGGAACGGTGCAGACAACCTTTTTCATGTTCCTGGCCCTGTTCACCATCCTGCTGATTGCAGAGATACGAATCATGACAAAACAGATCAGCATGGGACCGGAGGAAGATTGACATGATTGGAAGTCGGCACAGGCACCTCATCTTTGCACGGTCACGTTCTGCCGTAGAGAGGGGCTCTGACAACAGAACGTGCCTGCACAAATCTGAGGCACCTGTGCCGACTTCTAAGGTTTCTGGTACATGAAAGCAATGAGCTACATATCCAGTGATGAGTTATGACATGATTGAAAATCTTGATTATGCAACCCTGCAGCAGCTCTGGTGGCTGATCTGTTCAGTTGTCGGGGCCCTTTTTCTCTTCCTGTCCTTTGTCCAGGGAGGCCAGAGCCTGCTGTGGCAGGTGGCAAAAACCGATACCGAGAAGGCCCTGGTCATCAATTCGCTGGGCCGCAAGTGGGAACTGACCTTTACCACCCTGGTCCTGTTCGGCGGCGCCCTGTTTGCCGCCTTTCCCAAGTTTTACGCCACATCGTTCGGAGGCGCCTACTGGGTTTGGATCCTGATCCTCTTTACCTTTATCATCCAGGCGGTCAGTTACGAGTTCCGGAAAAAACCGGGCAACCTGCTTGGCGCCCGGACCTATGAACTGTTTCTCTTTATCAACGGTACCGTCGGCATTCTCCTGATCGGTATGGCAGTGGGCACCTTTTATACCGGGGCTGAGTTCCAGCTGAGCAGTTACAACCTGGTCACCTGGAAGAACCCCCTGCGCGGGATGGAAGCGGCCTTCAGCCTGTTCAACCTGTCATTAGGGCTGTTTCTGGTCTTCAATGCCCGCACGCTTGGTTCCATGTACCTGGTCAGCAATATTGAACTTGCCGGTTCTGTTGAGCTGGAGATGCGGCTTCGCAGGGCAGCCATGACAAACTTTCTCTGTTCCCTGCCCTTTCTGGCGTATGTGCTGGCAAGCCTCCTGCTCATGCAGGGCTTTGGTTTTGATGACCAGGGAACAGTCTCCATGGTAACGCGCAAATACCTGGCCAACCTGGTGGCAGTCCCCTGGCTGCCGGCCATGCTCGGCGCAGGTCTCGCGCTGGTTGTCCTGGGGGTGCTGAAAACAGCGAAAACCGAGAGTACGCGCGGTATCTGGTTTGCCGGACCCGGGACCGTACTGGTCGGGTTGACGGTGCTGCTGGTGCCGGCATATAACAACACATCCTTTTACCCCTCCACCTCTGATCTGCAGTCAAGCCTGACCATCTACAATGCGTCATCGAGCCTCTATACACTGAAAGTGATGACCTATGTGGCCCTGTTCATCCCGGTTGTGCTAGCCTATGTCGCCTATGTCTGGCGGGCCATGGACAGCCGCAAGATCAGCATTGACGAGGTGGGGGACAGCAGGGCGTATTGATTGTCACAAAAAGAAACAGAGTCGTTGAGATATAAATTTTTACGGAGAAAGCAATGGCTGTTTTTTTACTTGTCAGCTGGGTGGTGTTGATAGCTGTTTCCTACAAGGCTTCCCTGGTGGTCCTGAACAAGACCGACCTGCTGTCAAGGCCCTCAGCGGACTGACAGGGAGTCCAGAAATCCGAGAAAATCCAGGGACACGTTACCATTTTCTGTCTACCGGTGGAAGGGGTGGTGTCAAGGATAAAAACCAGGCCAACCTTGCCTTTGACGCCGAAGGCCACCTGACCTACCTGGCCGCCAACACCTGGTGGCTGGAACGAACCCGGGAAAATTTCCCGGCCATAACCTTCAACAA
>JAJRVA010000198.1 GCA_024277485.1 Deltaproteobacteria bacterium
CTCCTTTACGGCCCGTGAGGGTGGTGATAATCCGGCCCCGCAGACGGTTTCTGTCCTGAACAACGGCCGGACGGTCATCAACTGGGCGACCGTTTCCAATGATTCCTGGATCAGCCTGAGCGAAACCGGCGGCATCACCGACCCCGGTCAGGCAGGCAGCTTTGATGCGGCAGTTGATATCGCCGGGCTTGAGCCGGGTGAACATAGGGGCAGCTTCAGTGTCAGCGCGGCAGCGGCGGCTGTCGAGACCGTCACAGTCACCCTGACGGTGGCGCCCTCTCCCATCCTGTCCGTTGCCCCCGCGTCCCTGAGCCTCAACGCCGAGAGCGGGGCAGCATCACCGGCAGAGACGGTTGTCATAACCAATACCGGTTCCGGCCCGCTGCACTGGACCATATCAGCAGACCAGCCGTGGCTGTCCTTTGACAAAAAATCCGGCACGGTGGCGAATTCCGGAGCAGCGCCGGACAAGGTATCGGTTTTTGCCGATACCTCCATGGGAGCGGGCACCTATACCGGTACCATAACAGTAACCGGCCCGGATGCCCTTGGCAGCCCTGCAGAGGTTGATGTTACCCTGACCCTGGCCGAGACCGGCGGAACTGATCCGGGAGAAGATCCTCCTGGTCCCACGGATCCCATCATCCGTTCCCTTGACGAGATGTCCTGGAACCTGACGGAAGCGGTTCGCGGTGTGACGTTCAAGGATGTGTGGAGCAGCGGCTCTGATGCGTATGCTGTCGGAGTCCAGGGGACCATCCTGCACTCAGACGGCACGGGGTGGAATCCTGTTTCCTCCCCGGTCAGGATGACCCTGAACAGTGTCTGGGGCAGTTCTGCCTCTGATGTTTTTGCGGTGGGCAACAAGGGGGCCATCCTGCACTATGACGGCACTGTCTGGAGCGTGATGAACGCTCCCACCAACAGAAACCTGCATGGAGTCTGGGGCAGCTCGTCCACTGACGTGTATGCGGTGGGCCGTGGCGGGATCATCCTGCACTATGACGGTACTGCCTGGAGCACCATGCCGTCCCCCGCGACAAGACACCTGCGCGGCATCTGGGGCAGTTCCGCCTCGGATGTATACGCGGTGGGCCGGCGCGGCACCATCCTGCACTATGACGGAGCTGCCTGGAGCAAGATGGATTCTCCGGTCAAGCGGCACCTGTCCGGTGTCTGGGCAAGCGGTCCAGACGTGTACGCGGTGGGCCGTGGCGGCACTATTCTCCATTATGACGGCACCGCCTGGACCACGATGGACTCTCCGACAGGAAAACACCTGACCGGTGTCTGGGGCAGTTCGGGCGCGGATATTTTCGCGGTGGGCCTGGACGGCGCCATCCTGCACTATGACGGCAGTTCCTGGACCGTTATGGATTCTTCAACACATAAGAACCTGCATGGTGTGCATGGAAATTCCGGTACTGACGTATATGCCGTTGGCCAGGCCGGCACTCTTCTGTACTATGACGGTGCCGGCTGGCAGTCCGCGGCCCATGCACGTAAGACTCTTTCCGGCATCTGGGGCGGTTCGTCGACGGATGTGTATGCGGTTGGCGCAAACGGTACGGTGCTGCACAATGACGGGACCGGCTGGGTATCCATGGCTGTGCCGTCCGAGGCGCATTTAAGCAGTGTGTGGGGCAGCGGGTCCGCCGTGTATGCTGTCGGTCGTGGCGGCCGTATTGTATCGTATGACGGCAGTGTCTGGGCACCTGCTGTTTCGCCGACAACCGAGCACCTGTACGGCATCTGGGGCAGTTCAGCAACGGATGTGTATGCGGTAGGGGCGAATGGGACTATTGTGCATTTTGACGGCAGCGCCTGGGAATCCGTGCCGTCGCCGACCGGTAAACACCTGTTCGGTATCTGGGGCAGTGGTGGTGATATGTATGTGGTTGGCCAGGACGGCACCCTTCTGTTCCATGACGGCAGCGGCTGGGTTGCGGGTGATTCACCGACCGACAGGACGTTGCGCGGTATCTGGGGCAGTGGTTCTGATATTTTTGCCGTGGGCCTGAAGGGGACTCTCCTGCATAATGACGGCAGCGGCTGGAGCAGTATTGATACCGGAACCACCAGGCATTTGTACGGTGTCCGGGGCAATTCAGCGGATGATGTTTTTGTGGTGGGCCGGAACGGTACCATGCTGTATTTCAACGGCAGCGCCATCCAGCCGGTTGCGACCGGGACCACCAGCCACCTGCGTTCTGTCTGGGTCAGCAGCACCAGCACGGATGTCTTTGCCGTGGGAACAAAAGGGGTTGTCGTGCACGGAAAATAGAAAAAATATGAAAAAATATTGCAGTGCCATAAAATGTAGAATAACTTCGAAAATTTGAAAGGGGATTATACCGCCTGTCCGGCTGTGTGCTGATGGACAGGCGGTCTGGAAGTTTTTCTGAGGGGGAATCATGAAATATAGACGAACGTGCCTGATTACCGGGGTAGCCTGTCTTTTTGTGCTGTTTGTCTGTACCCAGGGAGCCTGGGGATCTATCAGTGGTTCTGCCCATGATTTTTCAGGTAATGGGTGGTCTGGGGGGAAAATCTGCGAGCCGTGCCATACTCCTCATAATGCGGACTCGACCATGACCGGCGCACCTCTCTGGAATCATGAAGTGTCAACAGCTACCTATACCCTGTACAGCAGTCCGACAATGGATGTAACCGTGGAACAGCCCGGTCCGGTCTCCAAAGTATGTCTTTCGTGCCATGATGGGACGGTTGCTGTGGATTCGTTTGGGGGGCAAACTGGCTCTACTATGATTACTGGAGCCGCAAATCTTGGCACAGACCTTTCTAATGACCATCCCATCGGTATTTTGTGGCAACATCAGACGACCGGTCCAGGGGCCGCTTCCGATTGCAATCCCTGCCATTTCGGTCCGGAGCCGCGTAAGGTGGTTTTTTTCGGGACCTCGTACGCCGATGGTCTCAAGATGGAATGCGCTTCATGCCACGATGTGCATAATGGGGCCGGTTTCCCTTTCCTGACGGTTGAGACAATGGCCAATTCCCAGCTCTGCTTTCAATGCCATACTGACAAGTAAGTATCGGATAATCATGTAACAGAACAGCCCCTCCGGTGTATCCCGCTGGAGCGGCTGTTCTGTTTTTATTCTTTTGCCTGTCCGGTGAAAACCAGGCGGTTCGTGCCGCCTTTGTCAACAAGTATGTGGTCTCCTTCAGCAAACTTGCCTTCCAAAATTTCCAGTGCAAGAGGATCTTCAATATAGCGCTGGATAGCCCGTTTTAAGGGGCGGGCGCCATAGACCGGGTCATAGCCGGTTTCCACCAGGAACTGTTTGGCCTCTGTGGTCAGGGTGAGGGAGAATTTCTGTGCTTCAAGGCGTCTGGTCATCCGTTGTATCTGGATATCCACAATCTTAGCAAGGTCTTCCCTGGTCAATGCCTGGAAGGTGATGATTTCATCCACCCGGTTGAGAAATTCAGGTTTGAACTGGCGATGGAGAAGTTCATCTATCTGTAACCGGAGCTGGTCAGGATTGTCCTGTCCCATGTCCATGATCAGCTGACTGCCCAGGTTGGAGGTCATGATGAGAATCGTGTTCTTGAAATCCACCGTGCGTCCCTTGCCGTCCGTCATCCTGCCGTCATCCAGTACCTGCAGCAGGACGTTGAACACATCCGGATGGGCCTTCTCGATCTCGTCAAGCAGGATGACCGAGTAGGGACGCCGCCGCACAGCCTCGGTGAGCATGCCGCCCTCGTCGTAGCCAACGTATCCCGGAGGGGCCCCGATCAGCCTGGCCACGGAATGTTTTTCCATGTATTCGGACATGTCGATCCGGATCATGGCATTTTCCGAGTCAAAGAGAAAATCCGCCAGGCTTCGGGCCAGCTCGGTTTTTCCGACACCGGTCGGGCCAAGAAAGATAAAGGATCCCATGGGACGGTCCGGGTCCTGCAGTCCTGCCCGGGCCCTCCGTACCGCATTGGCGACAGCCTCAATGGCTTCCCGTTGTCCTATCACACGGCGGGCCAGCTGTCCTTCTGCCTGGACCAGCTTCTCCCTTTCCCCCTCCAGGAGCTTGTCCACCGGGATACCGGTCCACTTGGCCACAACCTCGGCAATGTCTTCTGCCGCGACCTCTTCCTTGAGCATCTGGTTCTTTTCCTGTATCCCGGCAAGTTTTTTGTTCTGCTCCTCAAGCTCTTTCTGCAGGTTGACAATCTTGCCGTACCTGATCTCCGCAACCTTGCTCAGGTCACCGGTCCGTTCGGCCTGCTGTTCTTCAACATGGGCGGCATCAATATCGCTTTTGATCTGCCGGATACGCTGGATAACTTCCCGCTCCAGGGTCCACTGGCCTTTCATGGAGTTGAGCTGATCACCCAGATTGGCCTGTTCTTCCTTCAGTTTTTCCAGCCGTTCCTTTGACGCCTGGTCCTTTTCTTTCTTGAGGGCCTCCTGTTCGATCTCAAGTTTGATTTTTTTTCGCTCAAGCTCATCGATTTCAGTCGGCAGGGAGTCGATTTCGATGCGCAGTTTCGAGGCAGCCTCATCAATCAGGTCAATGGCCTTGTCCGGGAGAAAACGGTCGGTAATATACCTGTTTGACAGCGTAACTGCGGCAACCGTCGCGGCATCCTGGATACGGACGCCGTGGTGTACTTCGTACTTCTCCTTGATGCCCCGGAGAATGGCAATGGTATCCTCTTCTGTCGGCTCCAGCACCATGACCGGCTGAAACCGGCGTTCAAGCGCGGCGTCCTTTTCAATGTATTTACGGTACTCGTCAAGTGTGGTCGCCCCGACGCAGTGCAGTTCGCCACGGGCAAGCGCCGGCTTCAGCATGTTGGACGCGTCCATGGAACCCTCTGACGCTCCCGCCCCGACCAGGGTGTGGATTTCATCGATGAATAAGATAATTTCACCGGCTCGTTCCTCAACCTCTTTTAACACGGCTTTCAACCGGTCTTCGAACTCGCCGCGGTATTTTGCCCCGGCCACCAGGGAGCCGAGGTCGAGGGCGATAACCTGCTTGTCCTGCAGGGTCGCCGGAATGTCACCGTTGACAATACGCTGGGCCAAGCCCTCGACAATAGCTGTTTTGCCGACTCCGGGTTCGCCGATGAGCACCGGGTTGTTCTTGGTCCTCCTGGACAGCACCTGGATGATCCTGCGTATTTCTTCATCACGGCCGATAACCGGGTCAAGTTTTCCCTTCCGGGCAACATCAGTCAGGTTGCGGGCATATTTTTCCAGGGCCTGGTATTTTTCCTCAGGGTAGGGGTCGGTGACCCGCTGACTGCCCCGGACGGTTGTCAGGGCCTGCAGGAACCCGTCACTCTGGATACCATGCCTGTTCAACATGGTCGTAACTTTGAGGGAGGAATCACTCAGCATGGCCATGAACAGGTGCTCCTGGCTGACGTATTCATCCTGCATCTGGGATGCAGTCTTGAATGAATTGTCGAGAAGTTTCTGCAGCGCCTGTGATGCGTATGTCTGGCCTGCTCCAGCGCCGGATACCTTGGGCAACTCTTCAATGAGCTGGTTGGTTTCGCTGAGAATCACGCTGGGTTCCACGCCCATTTTTTTCAATACCGGGACGACCACCCCTTCGGGCTGTTCAAGGATTGCCTTCAGCAGATGCTCAGGCTGGATTTCCTGGTTGCCGTTGCCCTGGGCCAGGGAATGGGCTGCCTGTATCGCTTCCTGTGATTTAAGGGTGAATTTGTCAAGTTGCATGTATATCTCCTCCTGTCGGTTCTTGCGCCGCGCAAGAAAACAACGGTTGTGTTATTGTTTTTTTCAGAGGAGAAAATAAGGCTGTTTTACTGGGTGTCAAGATTCGGGCGGGGAGCAGCTTGTCTGATCATGCAGGGAGGAGGGCACAAAAAAAGGCCCCTGCCGGGTTTGGCAGGGGCCTGGAGAATGATGAAGAAAAAAGGTTACCCGCAGGAACCGGATTCACAGGAACCGGCGCTGCATCCGCCGCCGCCGACCGGGTTGGTCGAGGTGATGGAGAAACCGGAACGGTAGCCGGCATCAATAAAGTCGACCTTGATTGCCCCGCAGGTATTGAGCAGGCTTTTTTCGACCAGAAAGGTTAAATCACTTTCATTGAAAATTTCATCTGTTTCTTTTGACTCATCCAGAGCCAATCCGAGGGATGGCCCGGATCAGCCACCCTGCATCAGGGCAATACGTACAGCAGAGTCTATACTGTTCTGCTCCAGGTATGATTTCAGGTTTTCGACTGCTGCGTCGCTTACTTCGAACATGACTACCTCCATTAAATATATAAAAAAATAATATTGAATCCTATTTGTAGGAAAGATAAAAAGGATTGATAAATAAGTCAATGCCTGATGAGCATTATTTCAAGCAGTGGAAGATCGGTAAACCAGTTTTTTTAAAGAAAACAAGAGGTTTTTAAATTTTTTTGTTAGGTGATAGGAGGGGTTTTTTTCTCCGGGAAAAGTTGTGAAAACAGCATTTCAGAGCTGGAATATCATGATTTTTCAGTTATGCTGTTTCAACTTTATAACTTGGAAAATTCCATAATAACCTGCGAAGAAAGGGTAGACACATAATGAAAGAGAGGCTTGTTGAGGTGTTTCACCGTTTACACGATTTTTTCGGTCCCCGGGACTGGTGGCCCGGTGAAGGTCCCTTTGAGGTAATGGTTGGTGCCGTCCTGACACAGAACACAAACTGGGGAAATGTCGAGAAGGCCATAGGCAACCTGAAAGGTGCCGGGTTTCTGACGTATGAAAAGATGGCATCACTGCCCACAGGTCTGCTTGCTGAATATATCCGTCCTTCAGGTTATTTTAATATCAAGGCCGGCAGGTTGCGGAACCTGTTTGGGATGATCGAAGAAGAATTTTGCGGGAGCCTGCAGGCATTATTAGATGCGGATACGGATACTCTCCGCCGGAAGTTGCTTTCAGTGAAAGGGATTGGCCCGGAAACGGCTGATTCGATTCTGCTGTATGCCGCAAATCGTCCTGTTTTCGTCGTCGATACATATACCTATCGCGTCCTGCTGAGGCATGATTTCATCCCGGAAGACTACGGCTATGAGGATATCCAGCAACTGTTCATGGACAACCTGGAGCCGGATCCAGGCCTCTATAACGAATTTCATGCTCTGCTGGTATGTGTGGGCAAGGATTTCTGCAAAAAGGGTGCGCCAAGATGTACCGGCTGCCCGCTTGAGGGCATGTAAAGGCGTCTTGATTACCATGTTGTCAAGTCATGAGTGGGGAGGGGCCTTTTTGACATGTTATATGTTTCGATATATTATAAACATAGTTGAAAATGATTTGTACGGTTGATTGCTCAAGTGGTACCGGAGGGAGGATACTCATGACAGGGCAAAGAGAAAAAGCGGTTTCTGTACTGGTTGGGATATTTTTTCTTGTGGTCTGCTGGGCCAGTACCTCTCAGGCAGTTTGTACCGTCCAGGTGTCGGCTGGGTACGCACATACCCTGGCCGTGAAATCGGATGGTACCCTGTGGACATGGGGATATAACTCCAATGGTCAACTCGGCGAAGGAACTGTTGATCTCAAATATACTCCAGTGCGGATCGGTATGGCTATGGACTGGCAATCTGTCGCTGCTGGTTGGTATCATTCCGCAGCCCTCAAGAAAGACGGCACCTTATGGACCTGGGGTCGCAACAGTGAGGGCCAGCTTGGGAACGGAACACTTAATGATAAACATGTTCC
>JAJRVA010000199.1 GCA_024277485.1 Deltaproteobacteria bacterium
GCTTTCCATAACCTTGTAAATGGTCCGCTGGCGCTGCTGGATGGATTTAATGAACCATTCGGCGCTGCGCTGTTTGTCCCTGAGATATCCCACTGACTCGGAGCTGAGGGATTTTCTCTTCTTGAGGAGAGCAAGGTATTCTTTTGAAAGCCCTAACTGCGGAAGCCCGTCGTTGTTGAGCTGGATAACGAATTCACCATCAATCTTGTACACATACACATCCGGCACAACATAGTTTGTCTGCTCATTGCTGAATTCATTGCCGGGAAAAGGTGTCAGGGAGGTTATAATCTCAATCTCCTTCATCACATTGCGGGAGGTTGTTCCTGTTTTCCGGGCAATAAGAGGATAGTCTCTTCTTTCAAGAAGATTCATGTGATCATGGATGATCGTGTGGGCCAGGGTATTTTCAAGGCCTCTGCGTTCAAGCTGGAGCAGGAGTGATTCCCGAATATTGCGAGCTGCAATGCCGGGCGGATCAAGCGTCTGGACCAGGGTCAGCACCTGTTCGGCAGACTCGATTGAACAGCCTGCATAAGAGCAGATATCATCAATGTCGATGGTGAGAAATCCGTGCCCGTCAAGGTTGCCGATGATAAAATAGACAATATCAAGCTCCTGCACATCAAGGCTGAGATGGGCCAGCTGCCATTGCAGGTGAGCGTCAAGTCCCGGTTTTTTGGAAATAAAATCGAACTGGGAAGGGGCATCGGCCGGCGGTGTCTCCCGGGCAAAGGAAAAATCACTGTCAAAGTTGTTGGCGTAATCGGCCCAGTTGATCTCTGCCAGGCTGGACGGGGCATCACCCGGAACCTGGGCGGTAACTGTTGATTCGGGTTGCGGCTTGTTTTCTTCAGTGGCCAGGGTGTCGGAAACCGTCTGCTGGTCGGGAGGTTCCGAGACCTCTTCCAGGAGAGGGTTCTGTTCAATTTCGGTCTGCAGGGCTTCAGTGAGTTCAAGGCGGTTGAGCTGCAGCAGCTTGATGGCCTGGCGCAGCTGTGGCGTCATGACCAGTTTCTGCGCTAATTTGAGCTGCTGCCGGAGTTCTAAAGCCACTGCCTGCCTCTTGTCACATGGTGAAATTGTCGCCCAGATACATTTTTCGGGCTACTTCACTTTCAATAATATCATCGGCAACACCGCTTGTCAGTATCTGTCCGTCATTCATAATGTATGCAAAGTCACAGACCTGAAGCGTTTCCCGGACATTGTGGTCTGAGATCAGCACCCCCAGCCCCTTTTTTTTCAGGTCCCGGATAATCTGCTGCAGGTCGGCAACCGAAAGGGGGTCAACGCCGGCAAAAGGTTCATCAAGGAGAATAAACCGGGGCCGTGTGGCTAATGCTCTCATGATTTCCACCCGGCGCCGTTCACCTCCGGAAAGGGCATGTCCCTTGTTGTTTGCCAGATGTTCAATTTTCAAATCAGTCATCAGTTCACGTATGATGCTCATGATTTCATTTTCAGCCAGGCCAAGCGGCTCAAGGACTATCCGGACATTTTCTTCGACGGTCAGTTTTTTGAAAACAGAAGGTTCCTGGGCCAGATAGGTGATGCCTTTCCTGGCCCTTTTATGAATGGGCAGCGCGGTGATCTCTTCTCTGTCAAGATAGATATGCCCGCTGTCAGGTTTAATGAAACCGACTATCGAGTAAAAGGTGGTTGTTTTGCCCGCACCGTTTGGTCCCAGGAGACCGACGATCATCCCGCTCTGTACCTGGAGGTTGACCTGGTCGACGACCCGGCGGTTGCGGTATTCCTTGATAAGGTTCCGGGTTTCAAGAGTGTATACTGCTGCCATGGGACCTTACTTTGAATCGGACCCGGGATGGATAACAGCCTTCACCCTGCCGGGCTTTGCTCCATCTTTTTTCGAATCGGTTGTGGCAGCCTCGACTATGGAACGTCCCTCGTCAAGATAATAGGTGATTGTTTTTCCGGAAACCATGTTCTCACCCTGCCATCCCTTGGCATCTTCGGACAGGATGACCTTCCGTTCCTGGGCATAGTAGTCCATCCTCCTGCCCGTTCCCACCCAGTCGTCCTGGGTGAGTTCGACGTTTCCCCTGCAGATCATTTTTTTGACCTTGCTGGAGTTCTTTTTGCCGTCCCCGCCATCTTTCTGGTCGTAATATACCGTCATTTCATCGGTCCTGATGACAAGATCGCCCTGTCTGGCCACTACATTCCCAAGAAAGACGACGGAATTCTGCTGCTCCTGGGAGATCATCCGGTCGGCTTCTATGTTAATCGGCTCAGAGGAGTCGTCAGCAGCAGCATGAGCATTTGTAGACAGAAAAAAGGTGATGGCAAAGATGAACACGGCAGACATGTTCAGCATTGCTCTGGATAATATTTTCATTTTAATCTCCAATAGTTACATTAAGTCGTGGTTTCCGGTTTGTTTCTTGCATAGTTGATGAATCTTACCTGTTAAGATAGCAAATGTAAAGAACATACCACATGCTTGACCGTCATAAATGGAAAGAAAGAGAATTGTTTACAGCCGGATGTGCCGGGGTTAGAATAGAAAGCTGAAAAACAGGAAATTGTTCTCGATAGCATAACAGGAACCGGGAGATATGAAAGACGGTGTTGCCATAGCTAATGTTCTGATTGAGTCGTTACCCTACATCAGGGAGTTTAATCAGAAAACGGTTGTTATCAAGTACGGCGGTCATGCCATGGTTGATGAAGAATTGAAGCGGAATTTTGCCCTTGACGTGATCCTGATGAAATATATCGGCATCAACCCGGTCATCGTGCACGGCGGGGGCCCGCAGATCAACCGTTTCCTTGAAAAAATGCAGATAACCTCAAATTATATACAGGGAATGCGGGTAACCGACGGAGAGACCATGGA
>JAJRVA010000200.1 GCA_024277485.1 Deltaproteobacteria bacterium
CACCCACCGGACCCGGGATCGACTCCCTACTTCCGGCAATACACAACCACCTGGTTCCGTCCCTTCCGTTTGGCCTCGTACAGAGCGGCATCGGCGGCAGCAATGAGTTCCCCGGACCCGGTAAAATGATGGGGAAAACATGCTATCCCGATGCTGAGTGTTTTTGCAACAGGTACACTACCGACGATTTCCACCCCGGTTTCTTTTGCAGCCAGCCTCACCCTTTCCGCAATCCGCACCGCCTCTTCAATACTGTCACCCTTGAGGAGAACGGCAAACTCTTCTCCTCCATACCTGAACGGCAGGTCACCATGCCTGATATTTGACCTGATCAGGCCGGCTGTATGCATGAGCACCTGGTCCCCCGCGGGATGCCCGTATGCATCGTTCACCTGCTTGAAATGGTCGATATCCATCATAAGCAGGCAGAATCCGCGCCGGGTGGTATGAAAATTTTCTATATAATCATCTATCTTTTTCTGGAAATGCCGTTTTGTGTACAGGGTCGTCAGGCCATCGGTAATGGCCAGGTCATACAGATGGGCATTGGCAAGTGAAATGGAGATATGATGCATCAGTACCGGGACTATTTTCTTCTCAGATGATGTAAAGGCTCTGCCTGCAGGCTTGACAACACTTATCAGGCCGATTGACATGTTTTTGTGTTCCAGGGGCAGCAGCAGTTTGGTTTCATCCGGAGAAAAAAAAGCCTCGGTGTAGTCTCCCTGGCTCCACTTCAGGATGTCATCCCGGGTCAGAGCGCACAAGCCGGGTTCTCCGGACTCCGTGTTGTAATACCCATGGTAGTACCGCTTGTCTCCTCTCTGGATCTTCACCATTTCGAAAATGTGCGTATGCTGTTCAACACCAAGCGCCATGGAAACACATTCCGCTTCAAGCAGGCTGCGGAGAAGATCAACAACCACCTCCTTGAGCTTTTTCTTTTCAATGGTCTCGCTCAGACTGCCGACAATGGTATAATGGGCCGAGACCTCCTGGGTTTTCTCTTTGATCTCGTTGACAAACCGCCCGATTGCCTGGCTCATGACGTTAAAGGAATCCACCATATAGCCGATCTCGCCGCCGCCTTTCACCTCTACCCAGTGAAAAAAATCACCTCTTCCGACCTTCTCAAAGCCCCGCAGCAGGGCGTTCAGCGGCCGGGTAAAAAACCGGGTGACAATGGAATGCAGGAGAAGGGCACCGGCTAAAAACGCAAAAACTCCGGTCAGCACAATGCGCCTGGCCAGTTCATCAAGCATGGCGGCTGTCGCGCTGAAAGAAGATTCAATCAGGAGAACGCCGATAACCGTCTGCCCCTGATCATGGCATCCGTAACAGGCCGGCTCATTTTTGATGGCAGTAACGGTGGCAATGTATCGTTCTCCATCTTCAGCAATAAATGCCGAAGTCCGGCCAGGATCCTCGCCCGAGGCGTGGCAACTCCTGCAGGACGGATGGGTCATTTTATCCAGCACCCTGCCCTCCAGGTCAGCATCACTGGTCATGACAACTCTGCCATTCCCGTTCAGAACGCTTATCGTCGACGTGCCAGCCACCTGCAGGATACTCCTGATGCTTCTCATGCTTTCAGCCCTGTCGTTCTGCAGCATGGATGAACGAAGCACGGCAACAATAACGTCGGACATCTGCATGGCCTGGCGGCCGGTCATCTCCATAAGCTTGTCCCGCTGGAAGGACCAGACACCATACAGGACCATGCCCATGGCCAGGAAAAAAATAAAAAAGACCCCCCCGAGAATGCGCACCCTGAGGGAGGACAGTGCATCAGATATCGGAATCACATCATCCAGCCCTGGAACAGTGTATCCTCAAGTGGCCTCCCCATGACTGTCCGCACCTCGTCCCCCGTGTCGACACTCACCTCTCCCGGCATACTCCTGCCGTTCATTTTCTTTGCGTACCGGGCGATCAGGCCGGCGGCAAGCCTGACAATCTCGGGCTCCTCCGGCCTGCCGGAAACATTTTCGGCAGCACGTCGCAACAGACCGGTCGGCCCGGGACGTTCAGTCATTTTCAGCAGCCAGTCCCCCTCTCCGGCAAGCTGCTCGACCCGGTTGTTTTCCTCCTCATTCCTGCCAAGCACAAACCAGGCCCCGTGCGGCAGGCTGAACTGACGCCCCACCAGCAGCAGACGGATATCATTGATCCGCAACGCACTCCTGCTGAAGGAAAATTCGTCCTTGTAGAATTTTTCGATCCTGGCGCCCAGGTTGGGATCAGTCAGGGTGCACCCCCCGGCAGGATTGGGATACTCTGTAATACCGAAAGAGGCGGCCAGGTCAATCTGCGGCCTGCGGCCCCGGCCGGTGAAGCCGTACAGCCCTTGCCGGTCAACCAGCCCTTGCCGCTCCGGCAATGTTTCCGGCAGACGCCGTGCGCAAAGGGGACGCAGCAGGATATCCTCGCAGCCACTGTCCCGCTCGATCACCCTCAGGGTGTCCCGCCGCTGGGACATGGGCCTCTGGCCAAGCACCTCCCCGGTAAACAGAAATGATGCGCCATATTCATCCATCAGTTCCCGGGCCCTGGTCAGCATGAAAATCTTGCAGTCAATACAGGGATTGAAATTCTTGCCGTATCCGTGCTTCGGACTCCTGAGCAGTTCTATATAGCCTGCACCAAGGTCCACGACCCTGACATCTATGCCATATTTTTCCCGCACATCCGCCCTGAACTGTTCCGCGTTCTTCCTGAGATGATCATCAAAAAAAGGGGTGATGAACTTCAGGGCGACAACATTGATGGACTGCGCGGCAATGACCCGGCAGGCAAGCATGGAATCCAGGCCTCCGGAAAAAAGACCGATGGCAGTGACCTTCTTCATGGTTCTCCGTGTATGGGGTTGGACTCGACCAGTTCCCTGGCATAGGCCACAGTCTGCTCAGTCAGGGTATCTCCGCCCAGCATGCGGGCAAGCTCCATGACTCTCTCCTCTTTGTCAAGCACGGTTATGGTTGTTATTGTCCTGCCCCGGGCAACAGATTTTTCCACCCTGAAGTGCTCCTTCGCGGCAGCGGCAATCTGGGGCAGGTGAGTTATGCATAAAACCTGGTGATGCCCGGACAACTCATCTATCTTCTTCGCGACCGCCTCGGCCGCCTTGCCGCCGATGCCGGCGTCCACCTCGTCAAAGATGACCGTGTTGACCTGGTCCCGCCTGGCCAGAAGGCATTTCATGGCCAGCATCAAACGGGACAGTTCTCCCCCTGAGGCAACCCTGGCCAGGGGCATGGCAGGTTCGCCGGGGTTTGCTGAAAACAGGAATTCCACCTGGTCAATGCCTGTCGACTGGATGGTCTCCCGGCCCTGTTCCAGTGAACCGGCCAGGTCAACCTCAAAAACCGCCTGCGAAAAACCGAGAGAAGACAGCTCTTTCCGCATGGCATCGCACAGCCTTGCCGCCGCCTCCCCGCGGGCGGCAGACAGATCTTTTGCCAGTTCCCATACCGATGCTTTCAGCTCTTCCTGTTCCTGTTCCAGGAGAACAAGCTGTTGTTCCATACTGTCCAGGGATGCCAGTTCCTTCTCGGCATTCCCGGCGTACGCAAGCACATCATCCAGCGTGGGGCCGTACTTTCGCTGCAGCTGCTTGAGCAGGGCCAGCCTTTCATTGATCTGCTCCAGGCGGCCGGGATCAGTCGGGATGGAACCCAGGTAGTCCTGCAGTGCGGACTTGAGGTCCTCAACCTCATAACAGGCCGAGACAATGCGCTCAGACAGGCGGCGGGCGCTATCGTCAAGAGATGCGACCTGCTCCATGTTTCTACGGACAAGGGCAAGGTGCTCAAGCATTCTTCCCCGCATCAGTTCATAGCTGCTGCCGGCAAGCTCTCCAAGGGTGGTGGACGATTTCAGGCGGACGCGCTCCTGTTCCAGGTCCATATCTTCTCCGGGCGTAACAGACGCATCATGAATCTCCCTCAGGTGGTACGTGAGGAAATCCCTTCGCTGTTCCTTGTCCTGTTCTTTTTCCCGCAGTTCATCCAGGCGCGCCTGAAGCCGCCGCCACCGGCCGTACACCTGCTCGACTTCCCGGCGCTGATCCCACAGATCGCCGAAAGTGTCCAGGAAGTCGACATGACGCCGCGGCACAAGAAGCTGTTGATGGTCATGCTGCGAGGCGATATTGACCAGGTTCTCCGTCAGCATGCCGGCAAGGCGGGCCGTTACCAGCCTGTCGTTTACATAAAAACGACTCCGGCCATCCCTTGACACGATCCGACGGATAATGCACCCGTCATCCAGATCGATGTCGCTGTCGGCAGCCAGCCTGGAGATCTCGTCCTGATCGCCGTTCACGGTAAAAAAAGCCTCCACGACCACCCGGTCACAGTCGCTGCGAATCCAGTTTGATGCTCCCCTGCTGCCGGCAAGCAGGTTGATCGCCTGCAGAATTATGGACTTGCCGGCCCCTGTTTCACCGGTAAAAACAATGAGCCCGTTCCTGCCGCCGCTGAAATCAAGGCGTAATGAATCAATCAGGGCCATGTTCTCGATGCGCAGTTCCTGCAGCATAGATACGAAAGTCCTTCTTTAGTTGACAGTTATCAGTTGGCAGTCGGAGTCTCCACTGCGCTCCAATTGTCTGGCAGTTATCAGTTGACAGCCTTCGGTCTTCAACCAACAACCTTCCTCAATAATCCTTGACGGCAATGCAGGCGCCATGTAATTTCAGTTTACCAGGAACCCCGATCATTCCCCGAAGCAGAGAAGAACAGAACAGCATGACACCCGAACCCATACAGCTCAGTGCAAGCCTGGAAGACTATATCGAGGCAATTTACAATATAATCAGCGAAAAACAAGTCGCCCGGGGAAAAGATATTGCCGCGCTTCTGGATGTCAGCGGTGCTTCGGTGACCGAGGCCCTGCGCTCCCTCGCAAAAAAGGGGCTCATACACTATGCGCCCTACGAGGCAATTACCCTGACGGATGCCGGCCGCGTGGCTGCCCGGGACGTTGTCCACCGGCACAATGCCCTCAAACAGTTTTTTATCAAGGTTCTGAACATACCTGAAGAAATTGCTGAAATCGGTGCCTGCCGGGTGGAACATGCCGCTCCCCGGATGATCATTGAACAGATGGTCAACTTTACCGCCTTTATAGAATCACACCCCATGAACAGCAGCAGGCTGGCCCAGGACTTCAACTCATTCTGCAGGAACAGGATGGACTGACATTATCCCGGATCCGGGCACCGCCCCTCACCTGCCCAGCCGCTGCCTGATCAGCCCGAGAATTTCTCCCTGCTCCGGAAAACGGCCCTGCTGTTTCCTGGAAAAAACAAGATCACCATCGACTGTTACCTCAAACACCCCTCCTGAGCCGGCAATGAGTGCGGTGTTGATTTCAGGGCCAAGCTGTTGTTTGAGTTCATCCTCCAGACTGGAGGCTCGTGGCTTGTAATTTCATGCCTGACAGTATGTTATCGCTATTTTCATTGGTCTCTCCCTGATGGCAGGAATGAATCATGTATGTACTGAACGCTTTTTCCTGGTACTGTATCATATCATGCCCAGTCTGCAAATATGCCTGCCCCGTCATACAGTGTATTTTTTATTTTCAAGCTCCGTGACAACCTGTATAGTGAACAGAATATACCGTTCCACCAACCCTAACATACGTTAACCATGCCTGTTTACGAATATTCAGCCCTGGACAAAGCCGGAAAAAAGGTCAAGGGCATCATTGATGCCGACAGTCTGGCAGCCGCGCGCAACAAGATCAGGCAGGCTGACAAGTACCCGGTGGAGATCCAGGAAACCGTTCCTGTGACCAGGAAAAAAACCGGCCAGAAGGCCTTCGCAATCCAGCTTGGACCACGAATCCGGCAACAGGACGTTTCCATCGCCACCCGGCAGCTTGCCACCCTGCTTGGGGCCGGTATTCCCCTGGTTCCGGCCTTGAACGGCCTGATTGAACAGACTTCGAACCAGAACTTCAAAAAAATCATTGCCCAGATAAAGGATGCGGTGAACGAGGGGAACTCCCTGACTCTGGCCCTGTCTGACCATCCCAGGCTGTTTTCAAAAATATATATCAACATGGTGAAGTCGGGTGAAGCATCGGGGTCGCTTGATATCGTGCTGGAACAGCTCGCCGAGTTCGGGGAAACACAGCATGCCATGAAGTCACGGATCAGGGCGGCACTCATCTACCCGGCCTTCATGGCCATTGTGGGGACCATCGTCCTCTTCCTGCTCATCACCTTTATCGTGCCGAGCATAACCAAGGTTTTTGACGACACCCAGCAGGCCCTCCCCCTGCCGACCATTATCCTGATCAACCTGAGCGGATTCCTGGCCCATTACTGGTGGGCCCTGCTGATCTTCCTGGCCGGCATGGTATTTACGATTCGCTATATGGTCCGGCAGACAAAAGGAAAAAGGGTCTGGGACAGGCTCAAGCTGACCCTGCCCCTGTTTGGCGACCTGAACACTAAAATTGCGGCCGCCCGGCTGGGCCGGACCCTGGGCAGTCTTCTGCAATCAGGTGTACCGCTGATTACGGCCCTGCATATCGTCAAAAACATCTTTAATAATGTCCTGCTCACCGAGGTCATTGACGATGCCACCGAAGAACTGGAAAAAGGAAGAAGCCTCTCCAATGTCCTGAAAAAAAGCCGGTGGTTCCTGCCCATGGTCGTGCAGATGATTGCGGTCGGGGAACAGAGCGGTTCACTGGAAAAAATGCTGGGCAAGGTCGCTGACAGTTATGAAAAAGAGGTGGAAACAAAAATCATGGCCCTGACATCCATGATCGAGCCGATCATGATCCTGGTCATGGGACTCCTGGTCAGCTTCATCGTGGTTTCCATCCTCCTGCCCATCTTTGAGATGAACCAGCTGATACGGTAAGAAGGTGGAGGATCCTTGCAGGCTGATCAGGTAACCCTGAAGACCTCTTCCAGGGTGGTCTGACCGGCCAGGATTTTCTGCAGGCCGTCCTGGCGGAGGGTCAGCATGCCTTCCGACGAAGAGGAAAGAGCGCGCTGCCTGATCTGGTTGGAATCAGAGGTGGTGAGGATGAAATTCTTCAGGTCATCGGTCATGATCATCAGTTCATAAATGCCGATCCTGCCCTGGTAGC
>JAJRVA010000201.1 GCA_024277485.1 Deltaproteobacteria bacterium
CCCTCCCAGTTGTCCGGCGGCCAGCAGAGACGTATTGCCATTGCCAGGGCCTTTGTCAATGAACCTGACATCATCCTGGCCGACGAGCCGACAGGAGACCTGGATGAGGAGACGGAACGGGAAATCCTGCAGATTTTCAGTGAATACAATTCCCGTGGAACAACTTTTGTGGTGGTATCTCATAATGTGCACCTTGCGGAAACACAGAAAAGTGCCCGTGTTCTTCACATGCGCCAGGGCGTGCTGAGTGAAGATGCAGGCTGAGGAGAAGGTTTCAGGCATGAAAAGAGGATTTTTTTCATGGTCTGCAGACCGCAATACATGTATTGCCGGCCATGTCGTTTGTTGTGTCCTGCTGGTCCTGCTTGCCGGTTTGCTGCTGTCCTGCAGCCAGGAAAAAAAGAATGCCCTGGGTATGGGCGATCCGGCGCCCGATTTTACCGTGACCGACCTTGACGGCAGAAAGTTTACCCTGTCGGAATATAAAGGCTCGCCGGTGATTATACGTTTTTTCCTGACAGACTGTAAGTTCTGCCGCGCTGACACGCCGGTCTTCAATGATTACCATGCCCGGTACGGATCCCGTGGCCTCAAGGTTATATATGTCGATACCCTGGGGCTGGACACGAGCGTCCTGAAGGCCTTCAGGAAGGAGCTTGACATTGCTTTTCCGGTTGCCCGCGATACCGGCGGGACAATCAGTGCGGAGTACAAGGTGAAAGCCCTGCCCCAGACCATTGTTCTTGATCCGCAGCACAGAATAATTGCGGCGATCCTGGGCGGGGTGAGCGAGGCGGAACTCAAGGGGCTGCTTGCACCTTTTTTAGGGGAATGAAAATGAACCGGAAAAAAATGTTGATGGCAGGCGGGCTTTTGCTCTTTCTGGTTGCGGTCTGTACCGGTCCGGTACTTGGCGCGCCCGTGGACAGGGTGGGGCCGAAGGATCGCTGTTCCATCTGCGGGATGTTTGTGGCCAGGTATGCTGACTGGATTGTCCAGATCCGGCTTGCTGACGACTCGGTGATGTTTTTTGACGGAGTCAAAGACATGATGGTTTTTTATCTCAGTCCGGAAAAGTACAGTTCCTTTGCGCAAAAGGATATCAGGGAAATCTGGGTGAAGGATTACTATACTCTGAAATGGCTGGACGGCTTTTCTGCCTGGTATGTGGTCGGCAGTGACGTGTACGGACCCATGGGCAAGGAGTTCATCCCTTTTTCCAGCAAGGCGGCCGCGGACAATTTTTTCAAGGATCACAGGGGAACAAAAAATCTCCGCCTGGACGAGATAACCGATGACCTTGTCCAGTCCATGCGGACAAAGTCAAAAATGGTTCATGGGGGCAAGTGAACACCCGATTCAGCACATCACCACGACGACCGGTTTATTTTCTTGTCCTTGTCCTTTTCTGTCTCCTGGTGCTGGATGCAGGCCTGTGGGGATTCTCCCTGCACAGGAGGCAGCTGCAGAGGGAAAATCAGCGTCTTTATGATATCGCTGTTTCCGGGATGGGCCTGACAGACCTGTGTGTCGCAACGGAAGCAAGGTACACCCGCCACCCGGCAGTAACCGATCCTGTTGTACCGTTCATGGATCACCCCGGGGCCCTGGAGCACTTTCCAACCGGATCGTTCTGGGTGCCTCCCCCCTTTGCCATGTACCCGCGGGAGGAGCAATGACCACCGGCCTGACCAGACACCTCAATATCCTTGACTATTCTCTTTCATCGCTGTGGCGCAGGAAGATGAAGAATATCAGTGTGCTGCTGGTCTTTGCCGGGGTTATTTTTCTGGTGGCCTCTTTTCAGATGGTGACCCATGCCCTGACCGAGACAGCGGAACGTGCCCTCAGGAGTACGCCGGAGATTACCATCCAGAAAATGTCAGCCGGAAGACAGGTGAACATACCGGTGGACTATGCGGAGCAGCTGACAACCATCTTCGGTATCAGGGATATTGTTCCCCGGGTCTGGGGCTACTATTTTGACGAGGTGAATGGGGCAAATTATACCGTCATGGGTATTGATACGCGCCGGATGGATCTGGGGGACAAGCTTCACCTCACCCTTGAAGAGGGCAGTGTGCCTGACCCCGATGCGGGGGGCGGGGTACTGGTCGGCAGGTCGCTAAAGAAAACCGTGGAGGAAAAGGGCGGCCGTCTGCTGTCCCTGTTCCGTCCCGATCTGTCCCAGGCATCCTTTGAGGTAAGCGGTGTCTTTAAGCCGGAGACGGACATCCTGACCAATGACCTGATTGTCATGAATGTCGGTGATGCCCGGGACCTGTTCGGTCTCCCCCAGGACATGGCAACGGATCTGTGTGTCTACGTGACAAACCCGTCCGAGGTTGCGACCATCGCCAAAAAGATAGCCGATGCCCTGCCGGACACCCGGGTCCTGACCAGGGCGCAGATAAGCAAGACATACCAGGTCGTTTTCGGTTGGCGCAGCGGGTTTGGCTCTGTCTGCCTGCTGGCGGCCCTCACAGCCTTTGTTATTCTGGCCTGGGACAAGGCGTCCGGCCTGTCCCCGGAAGAAAAACGTGAAATCAGTATCCTGAAAATCTTAGGGTGGGAGACCACCGATATTATTGCGGTCCGCTTTTGGGAGGGGTTCCTGATGTCGGGCCTGGCCTTTGTCATCGGCTGTACCCTGGCCTATATTCATGTAGCCTTTTTTGCGGCATCCCTGTTCAGGCCAGTTCTCATCGGCTGGTCGGTCATTCATCCTTCTTTCAGCCTGGTACCGTCCTTCATGGTCACGAATTTTCTGCTGATTTTCTGTTTTTCCGTGCTTCCATACCTTGCGGCAACAGTCATACCCGCGTGGCGAAGCGCCAGTGTGCCGGCCGATTCGGCGTTGAGTGGTATGTAGCTGCCCTGGAGGGACCGCATGATGATTGAGCTTGAGAAGGTAACAAAAATATATAACCAGGGCCAGGTAAACGAGGTGGTTGCCCTGGATCGCGTCAGCCTGCAGGTGGAGAAAAACAGCATGGTCTGTCTCCGCGGGGCCAGCGGTTCGGGGAAGAGCACCCTGCTGTCGATCATCGGCTGTGTTTTTCAGCCCACGAGCGGACGGGTGGCCATTGCCGGCAAGCAGTTGTCCCGGCTGCCGGACAGGTTCATGACCCTGCATCGAAGACGCTATATCGGGTTCATTTTTCAGAGATTCAACATCCTGCCGTCTCTCAGTGTGCAGGACAACATTATGCTGCCGCTTATCCCGCTTGGTATCCCGCCGGTGCAGATGCGGGAGATGGCAGGCAGACTGATGGAGCGTTTTGCCATTACGCACCGCCGGGATTTTCCCGCCGGGCAGGTTTCAGGCGGGGAGCTGCAGAGGGTTGCCATTGCCCGGGCCCTGATAAATGATCCGCCGCTTATCCTGGCGGATGAACCGACCGCCCATCTTGACAGCCGTTTAAGCGGGGAATTCATGACCATGCTGGCTGACCTGAAATCGGCCGGCAAGACGATCATCATTACCTCTCATGATCCCATGGTTACCGAGCATCCCGCAATCGACCGGATAATTGATGTAAAGGACGGGCGCCTCCATGTTTCTTAACTCGTGGAGCATTGCGCTTGTCATCTGCGGTCTTGTTGTCCTTTTCCTCATGGTGCTGGCGGCAAGAAGCGGGGTCCGGGTGCTGCTTTTCTGGGATCCCGAGAGCGACTCGAATCGCCAGATCCTGCTGGAGAACGAGATATGGCTGACCTCAACCCTTGTTGAATGCGCCCTGGCGGTTCAGATTCTTTCCCTGCTGGTTTTCGTTCTTGCTGCTGATTATTTCAGCAACTCCATTGCCGGCGCCATGTGTGCCACCGGCAGTCTGCTGGCCAATAATTTCGGTGTGCCGGCGCTGCTTGTCAAGATCGGCGGGGTGTTCTTCTATGGTTTCTGGATAGTTCTGCACCGGATCGATATTCGTTCCGAGAAGTATCCCCTGGTGCGGGTCAAGTATATCTACCTGCTCCTTCTTCTGCCGCTGCTTATCCTGGACATCAGCCTGGTCATGCTCTTTATCGGGGGACTGGAGCCGGATATTATTACCTCCTGCTGCGCGGTTGTGTTTGGAGACGCGACAGGCGGGGGGGCAAACCTGCTGTCAGGATTGACGCACGGGACAAGTATCAGCCTGTTTTACACAACAACCGCGGTGCTTATCCTGGCAGGGGCGCTCCTCATGTTTCAGTGGCGCCTGTGGACGGGGCTGGTATTCGGCACCTGCTGGCTCTGGTATTTTGTGCTCTCCATGATGGTCATAACAACCGTGTTTTCTCCCTATATTTACGCCATGCCCTTTCACAAGTGTCCCTTCTGCATATTGAAACCCGAGTATTATTATATCGGATTTCTGATCTATTCCACCCTGTTTGTCGGTACATTTTTCGGCATGAGCGCGATACTTGTCGAACCCCTGAAAAAAACCGGGGACCTGCAAGGGGTCGTAGCAGGTTTCCAGGGGACAGCCGTGCGGGCGGCGCTGGCAATGCTGGTTGTCTTCACCATCCTGTCCTCGTACCATTTTCTGAGGTATCTCGCTCTGGGCGGGGAGGGATAGCAGTACAGGCCGAAGGCCATCAGGACGCTTGGGTTTCTAATTGTCAGGGGGAAATTTGTTTAATTTGCGCTGCAGGGTCCTCCTGTGCAGGCCTAATTTTTTGGCGGTGGCGGAAATATTTCCCTTGCAGTCATGCAGGACCCGGTTGATA
>JAJRVA010000202.1 GCA_024277485.1 Deltaproteobacteria bacterium
AAAGGAATTCCTGAAAAAATCAAAATACTTTTCCGTCTGGGGGTTTGACTACCGGTATTACCGGGAAATAATAAACTATGCCCGGCTGAAAAACATACCCATTGTTGCGCTGAATATTGAAAAGGCCATTGTCAGCCAGGTGTTCAGGGAGGGCAGCCTGGATGGATTGCAGGAAGAACATTTCAGCCGGATTCCCCCTGAACGGAACCTGGACGTGCCGGGATACCGCAAAAGACTCTCCGAGGCCTTTTCAACCCATGATACCACAAAGTTCACAGCCGAAAAACTTGGCGGCTTTATCCAGGCCCAGTCCATCTGGGATGAAACCATGGCTGACAACATTGTGCAGTATCTCCGGAAAAACCCGGAAAAACGCATGGTCATTATTGCCGGTAACGGGCATGTCTACAAGGACAGCGCCATTCCGCTTCGTGTCAAGAGGCGGCTGGATATTCCCCAGAGTGTTGTTACAGGTTTCAACCCGGAAACAACAAGGAGAGATGCCGGCTACCGGATCGATTACCTCGTCTACACCCGATCCTTTGATATCGAGCCTGCTCCCAAGGTGGGACTGGTCCTGAAAGAGGAGAAGGGGGGTGATGATTCCGAAAAAACCCGGGTCCGGGTTGTCAAGATAAGCCCGCATGGCAAGGCCGGTGAAGCGGGAATTGAAGAAAAAGACATTCTTCTTGCCGCCGACGGCCAGGAAATTTCCGATATCACCGACCTGAAAATTGTCCTCATGGACAAGCGACCCGGCGATACGGTTGCACTCAAAGTGCTCAGGAAAACTCTGCTGTTCGGCGACCGGGAACACGAGATCGAGGTGGAGCTCTCATCTCCCATGAACCTGCGCGGTACCATGCCGCCGAAACATCCTTAACTTAGTTGAAAGTTACAAGTTGAAAGTTGAAAGTTTGGCGTGTGCAGCCTCCGGCTGATTATAAAACTGCCTGCTGCCCGCTGCCACCTGATAGCTTTCTGTAAAGAAAAACCGCCTGCCGGGTCAGTTCCACGTCGTGGACCCTGAGAATATCGGCCCCTGCGGCGATGCAGTGATAGGAAAGAATGGCCGTGGCGCAGTCACGCCGGTCAACCTCGAGATCAAGAATCATGCCGATGAAGGATTTCCTGGAGTGACCGATGAGAACCGGCAGGCCCATCTCCCTGAATGTCCTGATATTGCGTAGAATTTCAAGATTATGCTCCACGGTCTTGCCGAACCCGATGCCCGGATCGATGACAATCCTTTCCCGGCCAATCCCCTTTTCCTCCATCCAGGCGACTCTTTCCCGGAAAAAGGCCATGATGTCGTCCACCACATCATCATACTGCGGGTCCACCTGCATGTCTTCCGGAGTGCCCTGCATGTGCATGATGATCACCGGGCCCTGGTAGCTTTTCACGACCTCGACCATGGCCGGATCACTGCGCAGCGCACTGATATCGTTGACAATATCCGCGCCGGACTCAAGGGCCTGACCGGCAACGGCCGCCTTGGTTGTATCTATTGATACCGGAATATCGGTGTCCTGCCTGATGAGTTCGATGACAGGGATGACCCGGTCCAGTTCCTCCTGTTCCGATACAGGATCGGCAAAGGGGCGGGTCGATTCCCCGCCCACGTCGAGAATATCGACACCTGCCTGCAGCATCCTTGCGACCTGGCGCTGCACCGCCTCTCTGTCTTCCAGTAATCCTCCGTCTGAAAATGAATCCGGGGTTACATTTAAAATCCCCATGACCTGTGTCTTTCCATGCATCGCATCTCTCCCGGTTCTGTCAAAAAAAAAGGGCACAGAGTACGCTCCGTGCCCATGTTCCCGTTCTGCGGCCGATATCACTGCCGGGCATGATCTCCGGCAGCATCGGACTCGCCACTCTCCGGAATGATATTTTCCTCCGGCCTGAGTTCACGGATGATACGGTCCATGTCTTCAAGCACAATGGTTTCCTTCTCCAGCAGTTCTTCGGCCACGGCCTTCAGGATATCCAGGTTTTCGTTAAGAAGCTGCATGACGCGGTCCCTGGCCTCCAGGACAATCTTTTTCACTGCCTCGTCGATCTTTCGCGCCGTGTCCTCGCTGAAATCACGGTGCTGGGCAATCTCCCGGCCAAGAAAAATCTGCTCCTCTTTTTTCCCGTAGGTCAGCGGACCCAGTTCTTCGCTCATGCCCCATTCGCAGACCATCTTGCGGGCCAGTTCGGTCGCCCTCTCGAGATCATTGCCTGCGCCGGTGGTGATCTCGTCAAAGATCAGCCGCTCGGCCACCCGGCCGCCGAACAGGATGCAGATGGATTTCTCGAGATAATCCTTGGAATGGGTATACTTTTCATCAATGGGAAGCTGCATGGTGAGGCCCAGGGCCCGGCCGCGGGGAATGATGGTCACCTTGTGGATGGGATCGGTATCCGGCAGGAGCCGTGCCACCAGGGCATGACCGGCCTCGTGATAGGCCGTGACCTCCTTTTCCCTGTCGCTGATAATCATGGACTTGCGTTCCGATCCCATGAGGATCTTGTCCTTGGCAAGTTCCAGGTGCTCGTGGGTGATCTCTTCCTCGTCGTTGCGGGCCGCCATCAGGGCTGCCTCGTTGATCAGGTTTTCCAGGTCGGCACCGGAAAAACCGGGCGTGCCGCGGGCAATAACGCTCAGATCGACCTTGTCCGACAGTTTTGTCTTTTTGGCATAGATCTCCAGGATCTTTTCGCGGCCCTTGATATCGGGCACCGGCACGACCACCTGGCGGTCAAAGCGGCCCGGACGAAGCAGGGCCGGATCAAGGACATCGGGACGGTTGGTGGCCGCGATGATAATAACACCCTCGTTGGCTTCAAAACCGTCCATCTCAACCAGCAACTGGTTCAGGGTCTGCTCACGTTCGTCATGACCACCGCCTAACCCCGCGCCGCGATGCCTGCCGACAGCGTCAATTTCATCTATGAAAATTATACAGGGAGCATTTTTTTTGCCCTGGTTGAACAGATCGCGGACCCGTGATGCGCCCACGCCGACAAACATTTCAACAAAGTCCGACCCGCTGATGGTATAAAACGGGACTTCGGCCTCACCGGCAATCGCCTTGGCCAGCAGGGTCTTGCCGGTACCGGGCGCGCCGGCAAGCAGGACTCCCTTGGGGATACGGCCGCCCAGCTTGGTAAACTTGCCCGGCTCCTTGAGAAAATCAATTATTTCCTCCAGTTCCGCTTTGGACTCATCGATCCCGGCAACATCCTTGAACGTCACCTTGACTTCATCCTCCCCGCGCAGCTTGGCCCTGGTCTTGCCAAATGAGAGCGCCCCTCCCTTGCCGCCGACCTGCATCTGCCGCATGAAAAAAATCCAGACCCCGATGAGCAACAGCATGGGAAACCAGGAGACAAATATCGTAAAATACCAGGGGGTTTCCTCCGGCTCTTTGACGGATATATCCACGCCCGACTGCCGC
>JAJRVA010000203.1 GCA_024277485.1 Deltaproteobacteria bacterium
GTTCCTAACTTGCAGGCAATCTCGATATCCGGCGAGTTAAAGTCGTCAAGCGAGTCAAAGCCCCTGGCAAGTTTCCTGCTTGCGACTATCGCCATCCCGGAGAAATCGTAGGGCCGGGTAAAGTTGACCTTCAGGGCCCGCCTGGGCAGGATCCCCAGTCCGCCGATAATAACATCGAACTTGCCGGTCAGAAGCGCTGGAATAATACCGCTCCACTTGGTCGGAACAAATTCCACCTTTACCCCCATGTCCTCGGCAAGGCGGGTGGCCACGTCAATTTCAAAACCAATGAATTTGCCGTTTTTGTCTTTCACCGCCCAGGGCAGAAAGGTGTCCATGCCCACGCGCAGTACCCCGCGTTTCATGATCTGTTCGATGGCGGATTCACGGGCAAGCTGCTGCTGCAGGTTGCCTGCCTTGATAGGGGCGGCTCCAATGAACAGTATGCAGAGAGAGGCGAGAAAAATGGTAACATGTCGGGGACAGGGCATGGTATCCTCCTTGACTGAGGGCTGGTTTTGAATTTTTCAGGTCTGTGTTATGCTGTGCAGATCAGGCAGCTCAAGCTTCGGGTGAACTGTCGCCACGAAGCCGGCAGGGCATTGCACTGCCTTGTCCTTCAAAAAAATATCATGGAATGCACTGTTTTTCCACCAGGATATTGAACTGGTGGTAATTATTATTTCTTTTTGATACACTCTGCCCGTGTTTCGAATATGTGAAAAATACCTGGGGCGCCGCCCGGTCCCCCATCGGTTGCATCCTGTTTTCAGGGCGGTTGCCGGCGCTGTTTTTCTGGCAGCGGCCCTGTCTGCTGCCCTGCCGGTCTGCGCGGAAGATGGTGGAGGACGGATGGAGGCGGTTTACCCGGACCAGCTTGCCGTAACTGTAACTGCTGTTCCGGACAGGATTCCCGAACCGGGTGGAGAGATCTCCTTTACCGTCAAGGTGGTCAACGTGTCGCCTGACAACGCGGTACAGCTCCTCAGGATTGCCCATGATATTGACAATGACGGCGCCGTTGATGTAACCCGCCAGGCATCTGAAATCTGCCGGAATACGTTTCTTTCGGCCCCCCCCGCCGCCGGCACGACAACCTGCACCTTCACGCGTGAACTCACTGGTAATGCCGGCGACCGTTTGACGGGAAAAATTACTGTAAGCGGCCTCGACAAGCTGGACCGCCGGGCCAGGGGCACAGACACGGCGACCGTGACTGTTACGGATATTCCCGCGGCCATCCAGGTGGACAAGCTTGTTGAGCCCACGATCCTGGAGGTGCCGGGTGGACCGGTGAGTTTTGTGGTGACGGTAACCAACATTTCCGAGGTTGACGATGTCTCCATCACAGCCATCAATGATCCTGATTTTGGCGATGATATACGGGAGTTCTGCTTCAATGATCCCGGCGGCCCGGCAGAGGTTGATTTCCCGGCGACACTGGCTCCGGGAGGCTCAATCACCTGTACCACGCCGGGTACGGTCATCGGCAGGGACGGAGAAAGAATAGTCAGGACCGCCTCGGCAGAGGGGATTGACGACGAGGGTAATCCGGTCACCGATGACGGATCGGCAACCGTGATTATTCAGAAAAAAATCACCTCGGTCGGTCTTGGAAAATTCGTCATGCCCGAGCAGATCCCCGAGCCCGGTGGACCTGTCAAGTACCTGCTGGAGATAACCAACGCCTCGGCAAAGGATGGCGTTACTATCAACAGGGTCATGTACAGTGAGGGCGGTGATCTCCAGGCCCGGGACTGTTCACCGAAACTGCCCGCATTCCTGGCTCCGGGCGAAATGGCAATCTGCACCACGGTGAAAACAGTTACGGGCAATGCGGGCGATATCATGGAAAATACCGCCACGGCAAGCGGTACGAACGATGCCGGCCAGGTGGGTGAGGTGTGGGTAAAAACCAGGGTAAAGATACTTGATGTGCCGTCATCCATCCAGGTCATCAAGGATGTTTCTCCAGCCATGGTCAGTGAACGCGGCGGCGCCGTGACCTTTACCGTCCGGGTGGTGAATACCTCCGCGGTTGATACGGTTACCCTGGAAAAAATTGATGATCCGGGCCTGGGCGGCGACATCAGCAAATTCTGCGCCACAAGCCTGCCGGTTGCGCTGCAACCTGGAGAAGACATAACCTGCACCATTCCACATGTCATAGAGGGGTCCGGGGGCAGGAAGAAGATCTCCAGCACCACGATCGCATCCGGGACAGATGATGACAACAATCCGGTCTCCGGCGAGGACGAGGCGGTGGTGCATATTATAGACATACCCTCCTCCATCCTGACAGAGGTGAGCGCGTCCCCGGCCAGTGTCCCGGCGATCGGCGGCGAAACTGTATTTTCAGTTTCAGTGCGCAACACCTCGGCCCTGGATACGGTAACAATTCTTTCCGTTGCCGACACTGTTTACGGTGATGTAAGCAGCTCCTGCCGCCCGGAACCGCCGGTTGATCTGAAGCCGGGCAAGAAGGTGAACTGCAGTTTCAGGGAAAGGATTGCCGGGAGGGCCGGTGATGAGCACACCAGTACCATTACCGCTTCAGGCATGGATGATGACGGCAACCAGCTCGCGTCTTCAGGTGATGTCGCGGTCTCCTTTGAGCAGGTACCGGAAAGCGAACCTGTAAAGACAGCTCCTGACCCGGGTCGCCCGGATGACGGGAGCACCGATGCTCTCCCTCCTGCTCCTGAAACTGCGATGCAGGCAGATGACAGCGAACTCTCTTCCGGAGAAGAGGAGGATACCGGGCCACGGTTCTGCATGGGAAAGATAACCCGGCTGAGCATGGTCTATCACGGCCCGTACAGTGAGCAGGTGATGATCAAGGACACGGATTCCCGCGTACTGTTCAGCGAAGAGGTCTATCCGGATGAGCCGTTCACCTTCACTGGCAGGGACAGCGAGGGTACCTGTACCGACGAGGTCAAAATCTACGTGAACTGGCGCTATCACACCACCATTACCACCGACTGCAGCGTTGACATCGGCCCCGGGTTCAGGAGCGGCGACTTTGAAGTGGTAAAGGGCAGGAGTTCCTACGGCGGCTCCCTGGGTCGTGTTGATCAATGATGGGACAGGCTGTAGACGGATGATGCATCCCTCAGGCATGCCGGTCAATGTGCGCTTCAGTCCGGCACCATCGCCTGACGGCTTCGCAGTAGTTCTCTTGCGAAACAAGCGGGTTAGAGAATCTGGTCAAGGAAGCGGCGGGTCCGCTCATGTTCCGGCTGGGTAAAAAACTCGCGGGTGGGACATTCTTCAACGATTTCACCCTGCTCCATGAAAATGACCCGGTCGCTGACTTCGCGGGCAAAGCCCATCTCGTGGGTCACGCATAGCATGGTCATGCCCTCCCGGGCCAGGTCTTTCATGACCGCCAGGACCTCACCGATCATCTCCGGATCCAGGGCGCTGGTCGCCTCGTCAAAGAGCATGACCTTCGGGTTCATTGCCAGGGCCCGGGCAATGGCGACCCGCTGCTGCTGCCCGCCGGAGAGCTGGTCCGGATAACTTGCCGCCTTGTCCGCGATCCCCACTTTTGCCAGCATGTTCATGGCCGTGGCCTCAGCTTCGGCTTTATTTTTCTTCCGAACTTTTTCCTGGGCCAGGGTAACATTGCGCAGCACGTTCATATGGGGAAAGAGGTTGAAATGCTGGAAAACCATGCCGACTTCTTTCCTGATCTCCAGCCTGGTTTTTGGATTGTCATCAAGCGGAATACCATCGATGACAACCAGGCCGCTGTCAATTTCCTCCAGACCGTTCAAGCACCTGAGAAAGGTAGACTTGCCTGCCCCGGAAGGGCCGACCACCACGACCACGTCGCCCCGGCATACACGGGTGGAAAAATTATGCAGGGCCCTGACGCCGTTTGCAAATGTTTTGCATATCTTGTCTGCAAGAACGATATGGTCCTGTGTCATGCCTGCCAGAGAAAAGAGAGTGTTGCAGAACAGCTGAATTCCAAAACGGTGAACAGCCTACGAATCACCGTCAACAGAGTCTGTGCCTGAGCAGGTGGGGCAGGGCTGGTCAGGGGTACACTGGCAGTCTTCCCAGTCATCACCTTTCTGGGTACCGCGCCACTCCATGCTGCATTCGCATGTTCCTTCAATCACCTTCTTTCCATTGCACATCGGACAGAGCCTTGTGTTCTCCTGGGTCATGTTCATCCTCCACGTGTTGAAAAAATACCATAATATTAATATTTTACCAGAGTCGACGGCAAATGGAAAGGAATTCATCATGCATGGAGGGATACGGAGAGAAAAGAAGATTTTTTCCGGCATCGATCAAGTACAATGGTATCCTGGAATTATTGCCATGCTTGTGCTAAATAATATATTTCAGTACTAATGGATTCGTCCGGCAAACCTTTGAACGAGTTACGGGAGAATGATGTATGTTTGACGCGGAAAAACTGCTCGGCAAAATCGTTGGTGATGTCATCGGCAGCAAGGGCAAGAAGGGGAGTCTGACCGACACCCTCACTTCGGGCGCCGGCCTTATGACCATGGTGGGACTCGGGGTCGGCGCCATGGAGATCCTTAAGGGGCAGAAAAACGGGCCTGGCGGCGGAAACCAGCCACCTGTACCACCACCGGCAGGAGTATCGGCCCCACCGGCGCCTCCACCAGCACCGGGAACCGGGACGCCACCTGCGCCCCCGAAAACCGGTGCTCCGACACCGCCCGTACCTCCACCGGCGCCGGGTGCGAAGAACGATGCAGCGCCCACTGCCGACGAACTGGCCCGCCGCATGATCCAGGTCATGATCGCCGCCGCTCATGCCGACGGGGCAATGGATGAGCAGGAAAAGCAGGCTGTCCTGGACAAACTGGAAAGCCAGGGTCTGGAGCCGGAAGAAAAGGATTTTCTTGTTGCGGAAATGGACTCTCCGCCGGCCATGGACCGGCTGGTTGCCGGAATCACGGATCCCGGGACCTGCCGGACCATGTACATGCTTGCCGTGGCAACCATAACCATTGATACCCCGGAAGAACGGGCCTGGCTCGATGAACTGGCTGCTCGGCTGGGAATAAGCGATGACCTGAAGGGCTTTATCGAGGAACAGTACGGCAGGTAGCAGCCGGAGCGCTTCCGGACCTTCCTGCCGGTTTACGCAGCAATACCCGGCCACGAGAGGGTATTCTCGTGCCGGGCAGTTTTTTTATCGTTCGAACAGGGTGGAAATACCGCCGAGGACCGAGCCTTCGCCGACACCGCTGCCGCCTTCCTGGGGGGCGGCTTCCCAGATGCGGCCCGCCAGCCGGGAAAACGGCAGGGACTGGAGCCAGACATGGCCCGGCCCGTCCAGGGTGGCGAAGAAAAAACCCTCGCCGCCGAAAATGGCCGACTTCACGTTGCCGACAAATTCGATGTCATAGTTGACCGTCTGGGTCAGGGCCACCAGGCAGCCGGTGTCCACCCTGAGCCGTTCTCCGGCAGCCAGCTCCCTCTCGACGATCGTGCCGCCGGCATGGACAAAACAGTAGCCGTCACCGTCGAGCTGCTGCATGATGAATCCTTCGCCGCCGAACAGGGCGGTGCCGATCTTCTTCTGAAAGGCCACCCCGATGGACACGCCCCGGGCCGCGCAGAGAAAGGCGTCCTTCTGGCAGATGATCCTGCCGCCGTAATTCTTCAGGTCCAGGGGGATGATTTTGCCGGGGTAGGGAGAGGCAAAGGCCACCTTGCCCTTGCCCTGGCCGGCATGGGTGAACATGGTGATAAACAGCCCTTCCCCGGTGATGAGCCGCTTGCCCGCCCCCAGCATCTTGTCGAAAAACCCGCCGGACTGCGATTCGGCCGACCCGTCGCCGAAAACCGTTTCCATCTGGATCTGGCCGGTCATGTACATCATGGCGCCGGCCTCGGACACCACGCTCTCGCCGGGATCGAGTTCGATCTCCACGAACTGCATCTCATGGCCGAAGATCTCGTAATCGATTTCATGGGCCGTGGCCGATGCGACAGGAGGTGGAGCGGAAACAGCCGGTGCGGGACTGGACAGCTCAGGCACCTGGTTGATGGGCAGCCAGTCTGCAAAACCATCCTGCCAGACCATGGTTTCGGGGCTGTATTGTCCCGACTGCAGATCGGCAATCACCTGGCTTGAGGAAAAGGGGCCCAGGGACTGTCCGTCCACTGCAACATACCAGTTCGACATAACATACCTCTTATCTCATGGGTTTCAGGTGAAAGGTTTCAACGTATGCACATTTTACACCTTTTTCCGACAGACGCAATTTTTTTGATAAGAAGAAAAGCCTGTAATCACCACTTTGCGTCAACCGGCAAATAAAGAAAATGGTTATCGACCGGCACCCAGGACCGCGGGCATGAACATGGGCCATGGAAATCCGCACTGCATGTGGGAGATATCGGTCAGCCAGGGAGTATAGTCCACGCTCCCGCCGCCGGGGTCAACCTTGTTGCAGGACGCGCAGGCAGCGGGGCCGGCTGCGTCACCCCACCAGTTATTTTCAGCGTCAACCACAGCTGTTCTGCCGCCGTTGATCTGCAGCCCCATGCCGTTGTCGATAAAGGCATTGTTCTTTGCTGTAAACAATTCATCCGACTCAATATACAGCCCGGCCAGGACATTATTTTTCACGGTATTGCACTGCAGTTCCGCCGCCTTCACGTTGTTGTGCAACATGATACCGTGCTGGAACCCGGTCACGCTGTTGCCGGAAAGAGCCTTTTTGCCGAAGGAGACACCGGGTCCGGGTGTGTTCACATTGAGATAGATGCCGTGGCTGGTTGCGGAGGTCCCGCTGATCCTGTTGTCGCTGATATTGACTGCGCCGATACCGAGTGTTGCCGTGGCCGGGCTGCTGTTTTGGGCCTGATACACGGCATACACCCCGGTATTATTGACATCTGTCATGCTGTTGTCCCTGATGTCGAGTTTTCCAACGGTCATTGAGACGCCGCTCTCTGCAATGAGACCCGTTGACATTACATATGGTCCGAATGCGACATTCTTCATGGTGTTGTTGGAAATGTCAACATCACCGATTGTCACCCGTCCTCTACCGACATTTGAAGAGCCGATAACGCTATTCATGAAAAACACAGCCATGCTGTTCACCGTAGAAATCGAGTTGCCGGTAATGCTGGTATCTCCGACAGTTACTGTTACCGGGCCCTGGTCGATCATACCAATGCTGTTGTTCATGACCATGATGCCCATGGACAGGCCGGCAGCTGTCACCGGTTTGATGGCGTTCCTGGCAATACGGACAGATCCTGAGGTAAACGATGCCTTGTCCTGCATGTTGACACCGGCAGATGACTGTTGCACCATTATGCCGGCATTGGAGGCTGTCAGGGTATTGTTGGAGATGGCGAGTGACTGAATCGTGACCGAAGCGTTGTCAACCCGGCCGGTGGCAATGCCGGATTGTATAATATATAGCGCACTGTCGCTTGTGGAGGTAAAGGTATTGCCGGTTATCGAAACGGATTTGACCTGTAGTGCGCTGTCCTCGTACATGCCGTTGCCGGAGGAGATGTTCATGATCATGCATGCGTTCTCCTCTGAATGTACAGTGTTACCGGTAATGGACAGGGGGCCGCGGGCCACGGTTGACTGAGCAAAGAGCGTGCTTGTTCCGTTTTCCATGATGTTCATGCCGAGACCTGCGGCGCTGGTCAGGCTGTTGCCGCTGATACTGGTCGCATCGACAGCGATTGCAACAGTATCATCCCAGTACTGCTGATCGATTCCATTGATCACGGTTCCGCCGAGATACAGGGCCGTGCCATCCACCGCGACACTGTTCCCTGTCACGGTTGTCGCCGGCAGATTCACGGTGGATGCGTCTCCTACCTGGTTGGTCACACATATACCTATAGAGATCCCCTGGCTGCCGGGATGGGCAGCGGGGTCACTGTTTACGGTGTTGTTTTGCACAGTCAGGTTGCCAAGAGAAACAGCGGAATTCCCTTTGACGTCAGAAACAACCCGGTTTGCCCAGATAACTGCGGCCGAGTCCTGGTCTGTAAACCTGTTCCCGCTGATAAGCGCGCCACCGGTGGTCAGGCGCGTATCTTTCAGTTGGGTATAAATGACAGAAGAGAACTGCACACCGTAATAACCACCTGTGAAGGTGTTGTTGTTGACGGTAAATTTTCCCACCGAGGCGGTTCCGTCGGTAAGTCCGGAAATGTTCAGGGAATTGAGTACGATTCCCGCATCACTGCCCACGGCAAAGGTGTTGCCGGTGACAGAAAGGTTGCCGATCGTTGCGGTCAGGTTGCCGGTAGCGGCATCAAACGCCTGGTTCAGGGTAATTTCAACACCGTTGGAAGACGTCTGGAATGTATTGTCTCTGATGACCATATTGCCGTAATATACACTGCTGCTCAACCCCCAGTCCGAGCGGATAAATGTGATCCCCCTGGTGACAGTGTTTTTGAAAACAGTATCAGCAACGGTAAAACCGCCTTCGGTAAAGGCAACACCAGTGCTGGCATTTCTGAAGGTGACGCGGGACACGCTGAATCCTTTTCCATTGACCTGCAGGGCAACAAGGGTTGACGCGTCAATGGTTACCGAACCGGCACCGGCCCCGACCAGGCTGATATGGTTCCCGCTGAAGGTGATCGGAAAGGTCTCTCCGTTGGCAGCCTGGTCATAGGTTCCGGCGGCTATCCTGAGGATGTCCGGCTCGGCAGCCGTTCCCCCGGAAATTGCTCCTGCCGCGTGCGTAATGGTTTTCCACGCGGAGACCGCGCTTAAACCGGTATTGCTGTCACTGCCGTTATCATCCACATAGTACGTCGTCGCTGTTGCCAGTCCCGGCAGGAGCAGCATGCAAAAAAAACATATCGTGCCGAGCAGGTATCGGTTCTGTCTGTACATATCCACCATCCATGCATGCAATGTAGCGGTCTCATCCTGTTGGAAAAAACACTTGTGCCACTGTTTTTCAGTATCAGTCACAACTGCAAAATATAGTATACATAAAAGTTTATCAAATATGGATGGATAAATCCAATGGGGTTTTGAATTGCCACATTTTTCGTTTCGGCCTGACGTGAAGAAACAGGGGGGAAACCGGAACTGCGGTTCAGGCGGCATGAAACCGCTTTTTCAGTCCGTTTACCAGAAGGGACAGTGTTACGGTGATACCCAGGTACATCAGGGCCACGGTGAACCAGATCTCAAGGGAAAGGTATGTTTCCGCGATGATGGCCTGGGCCTGCATGGTGAGGTCATAAATGGCAATGGTGCTGACCAGGGCGGAATCCTTAACCAGGGAAATTGCCTGGCTGACCAGGGGCGGAAGGGTTCGCCGGAAGGTCTGGGGCAGGACAACAGTGCGGTAGATGTCAAAATTGTTCATTCCAAGGCTGTATGCGGCCTCCCACTGGCCCCGATGGATGGAGACAATCCCGGCGCGTATGATTTCCGAGGTGTATGCTCCTTCAAAAAGGCTTAAGGCCAGGACCGCGGAAAAAAATCGGCCCAGGCCCAGGGTTGGTCCCATCACAAAGTAGATAAAGAAGAGCTGGATCAGCAGCGGCGTGTTCCGAATGATTTCAAGATACGTTCTGGCCGTGATCCGGCCGACAAAGGAGTGTGAAAGCTGCAGGAGCGCGGTAATCATCCCGATCCCAAAGGCCAGGACCAGGCTGACCGCGGAAATTTTTACGGTTACCATGAGGCCCGGGAGGAGCGGTCCGGCGGCAAGTCCGTGTTCATTTACCACAAAGATGTACTGTGGAACCCGGTACCATTGCCAGTTGTAGCCGGATTCCCTGAAACTGACGGAAAAAAACCAGGCACAGAGAAGAACCAGCAGGCAGAATTGGATGATGTCGGCAGCGGGAGAGCGGATGAGGCGCCTCCAGCGCCCTGTCTTCCGGGAAGTATGCGCTGCTTCAATCATGGGGTTTTGTTGTATTTTTTCACCAGGGCCTGTTAGTATTCTCAGACAGCATAAACATGGTCTCTTTTTTTCGAAAGTGTTTTTCAGCTTGACATGCCCAGACTTTTTGTTGCCCTGAATCTTCCTGCACAGGTCAGGGAATACCTTGCCATGCTGTGCTGCGGCCTCCCCGGTGCCAGGTGGGTGCGGCCGGAGCACCTGCACCTCACACTCCGGTTTATCGGTGAGGTGGATGCCATGGTTTTTCAGACTGTCCGGGAGACACTTGTGGAAGTACAGGGCGAACCTTTTCCCCTGCGGCTTGAAGGGACAGGTTTTTTCCCGCCGCGGGGCAGGCCAAGGGTTGTGTGGGTTGGCATCGGCGAAAATAAACAGCTCCTGCAGCTGCGTAACCGGATTGAATCCGCCCTGGTCCGGGCAGGTCTTGAGCCGGAAGGGAGAAAATTTGCTCCCCATATCACCCTGGCCCGTTTGAAAAATACTCCTTCGGCAAAAGTCGGTGATTTTTTAGCCCGGCACGGTCTTTTTGCCACGGAAGACTTTTTCATTAACGAGTTCATGCTCTATTCCAGTGTGCTCAGCAGTAAAGGGGCAAAACATTATATTGAAGAGACCTATCCGCTCGGCTGAACATTTTTTCAGAGGAGGTGTCACATGAAACAGAAACTTTTTGTAATGCTTGTGGTTCTACTGGCCTGCCTGGGTCCGGGGAAGCCGGTTTTTGCGGATGCCACCATGCCGGATACCTTGAAAGCGGGTGATGCCGCGCTTGTCTTAAACGGCCAGGGAACCAGGACCAAGTTTTTTCTGACCATGTACAGGGCCGGCCTTTATCTGACTGAAAAAAGTGACCAGGCGGAAAGGATAGTGCGGGATGACAGGCCGATGGCCATTCGGCTGGTCATGGAATCATCTCTTATCACATCTGAAAAAATGGAAAAAGCCACCCTGGAGGGGTTTGAGAAATCAACCGGTGGAAAAATGGAGCCGGTCGCAGAGGAGATCAACCGGTTTGTCGCTGTTTTCCGGGAGGAGATCAAGGAAAGCGATGTCTATGACATGGTGTACAACCCGGCCTCAGGTGTCAGGGTTGTCAAGAATGGCGATGAAAGGGAAGTCATCAAAGGATTACCCTTTAAACAGGCCCTGTTCGGCATCTGGCTTTCCCCTGACCCGGTCCAGGAAAGCCTGAAAAAGGAATTACTGGGGCAGGATTAGGTTTTTTCCTCGCAGATGTGTTTCCTGATGTGGTTCGCGTGACATTCGTATTAAAAAAAGGGTTTACAAGATACGGTTGTATCCGGTAAACCCTTACTGTTTTCTGGAGGCGACGACCGGATTCGAACCGGTGAATAAAGGTTTTGCAGACCTCTGCCTTACCACTTGGCTACGTCGCCCTGTATTTGGTGAGGGCAATTTATACCAAAGTTTCAGGATTTGACAAGGGGAAACCGCGCTGGATGTTTTCTTTCCATCACTTTTTGAATCAATATTGCCCCAGGTGCGATAAAGACACACAATAACACTTGTATGCCGGTAACAATAGACACTCTTGTACAGGACAACAGCAGTCAGCTTGAAGAACTCCAGGGCCGTATCGGGTATCATTTTCGCGATGTCCGGTTGCTGCAGCTTGCCCTGACCCACAGTTCCTTTGCCTTTGAGCGGATGAAGAACGGCCGCAACAACGAGACCCAGGAGTTCCTCGGCGATGCTGTCCTTGACCTTGCTGTGGGGTATATTCTCTTTACCCGTTTTCCGGAGATGCGGGAGGGGAAACTGACCCGGATCCGGGCCGCTCTGGTCAACGAGACCGGGCTTACCGAAATGGCCCGCAAGGTAGATCTCGGCAAGTATCTGCTTCTTGGGCATGGCGAGGACACATCGAACGGCCGGGAAAAATCATCCATCCTTTCCTGCGCCTATGAAGCCCTCCTGGGCGCCCTGTTTCTGGATGGCGGATATGATGAGGCGCTGGCCTTTGTCCGGCGCTGGTTTGAACCTCTGATTGACCACCACCATGAACTGCTCATGACCGCTGACGCCAAGAGTGGATTGCAGGAACTGCTGCAGGAAAGGCATAATGAGGGCCCGGTGTATGTCCTGGAGGGTGAAGATGGCCCTGCCCATGCCAGGATTTTTACTGTTTCGGTACGGTTCCGGGATCGTACTCTCGGCAGCGGACGGGCATCAAGTAAAAAAGAGGCTGAGCAGAAGGCGGCCCGGGCCGCCCTTGAAGATTTACAGGCGAAACCACCTGCGCCTGCATGAGGTTCCAGGTCAGCACAGAGGTAATCAAAAAATAATTTTCATGCCTTTCGTCATTCCGGTCTTTATGCCGCACCAGGGCTGTCCCCATCGCTGTATTTTCTGTAACCAGCATCAGATAAGCGGCCAGGATGAAAACCGGGTGTCGGGGCGGGATGTCTCTGATATTGTGCAGAGATGGCTGAATCGAAGCCGGGCGGGCACTGAAAAAGAGGTGCAGGTCGCCTTTTACGGCGGCAGTTTTACCGGTCTGGCCCTCTCCCGCCAGGAAGAACTCCTTGATGCTGTTGCTCCGTTCATGAAACAGGGTATTGTTCACACTATCCGACTCTCCACCAGGCCGGATTATGTTGAGCCCGAAATTGTGGACTTTCTGCGCCGCAGGGGGGTGGGCATCGTCGAACTTGGTGTACAGTCCTTTGATGACGCGGTGCTTGAGGCAAGCAATCGCGGGCATACGGTAGAACAGTCGATTCAGGCGGTCAGACTGCTGAAGGAGGGCGGTTTTCAGGTCGGTGTGCAGCTCATGCTGGGGCTGCCCGGCCAGACAACCCGGTCACTGTTGAAGACGGCCTGTCAGGCTGTCTCCCTGCAGCCGGATTTTGTGAGGATATATCCTGTTCTGGTACTGCAGGGCAGCAGGCTGGCATACCTGTACGAGCAGGGAGACTTCCGTCCCCTTACACTGGGCATGGCCGTCGTCAGGGCGGCAAGAATAAAAAAATACTTTGATGATACCAGTATCAGGGTGGTACGGATGGGACTGCAGGCCGGTCCTGATCTGGAGAAAAACCTGCTTGCCGGGCCGTATCATCCGGCGTTTGGTGAAATGGTCAACTCCAGGCTGATGTTTCTTCAGGCCAGAAAACTGCTTACCGCGGTACCTGAAGGAAACAGGGTAACCTTGACGGTGAACGAAAAGGATCAGTCAGTGTTTCGCGGTATCAGGTCAGCCAACATGAAAAGACTGGCCAGGCTGAATCTGGCAGACAGGTTTGACCTGCAGACCGATGCCGCTCAGCCGCGCTTCAGTGTGAAGATGGCTGTAAACCATAAACCTTGAACCAGAGACCGTTAACAAATGCTGAGCATCCAGAATCTCAACCTCCAGTATGGCAATAAACATCTTTTCAGGGATGTTTCCGTGCAGGTCCATGGCGGGGACCGGATAGGCCTGGCCGGGGTAAACGGTGCCGGAAAATCAACCCTGCTGAAGATCATGTGCGGCCTCCACGAGACAGACCCGGGAACTGTCAGCCGGGCGGCCTGGTTTACTGTTTCCTACCTTCCCCAGGAGGTTACCGCCAATCTGGAAAACCGTACGCTCTATGAGGAGGCGGAAAGCGCGTTTGATGAGGCGCTGGCCCTTCAGAAGCAACTGGACGAGACAGGTGAACAGCTGGCTGTCATGTCGTCCGATGATCCGAAACTGGAAGCATTGCTGGAACGCCAGGGTGAACTGCAGCACCTCCTGGAGGGGCATGATGTATTCAGGATCCGTTCCGAGATAGAGAGGATTCTATTCGGCCTTGGTTTTTCCGTCCGGGATCTGAAAAAAGAAGTCAGGAGTTTTTCCGGCGGCTGGATCATGCGTCTGCTGCTGGCCCGGATACTGCTGCGTAAACCGGCCCTCCTGCTGCTCGATGAGCCGACCAACCATCTGGATATCGACTCGCTTACCTGGCTGGAAGATTTCCTGCAGCAGTACCAGGGCGCGATCATAATGATTTCCCATGACCGGTCTTTTTTAGACCGTCTCACAACAGCAACCTGGGAACTGAGCCTGGGCCGGTTGACCGTGTACCGCGGCAACTATTCCAGCTACCTGGTTGAGAAAGAGGAACGGCTGGCCATAGAACGGGCATCCTATGCCAATCAGCAGACCATGATTAAACAGACAGAGCGCTTTATTGAGCGTTTCCGGTCAAAATCCACCAAGGCCCGCCAGGTGCAGA
>JAJRVA010000204.1 GCA_024277485.1 Deltaproteobacteria bacterium
CCACGACCCCGCGTCTTCCCCGGCAAGGCGGTACGATTTCACAGCGTCAAGCCGGTCCAGAATGCTGTGCACTGTCCGGCGGAGATTGCCCATGCCCTTGCCGTGGATTATCCGGACCTGGAAGATTTGCCTGCTCCGGCATTCCTCAAGGTAGTCCGGCACAAGGTGCTTGATATCGGACGGCCGGAAGGCATGGAGATCCAGGGTCCCGTCAATGGGCAGCTGAACTGGGTGGTCGTCTGTCATTATAACCTGTGCGGTTTTCCTTTTGTTGTTTTTTGGTAGCTCTCACGGGTATGACGGTCATACCCGCCTGTGTCTGCCCGCCACGCTCATCAAAATGAATATTCCTCAATATCAGTCTGCCTGCCGTCAATGGAATAGGTGACGGTGAGCGCATGTCTGGCTGAGGTGGCAATGCCCTGCCATATCGGCTCCCGGCATCCTTTGGAAAAACGGCGGCTCAAATTTACATTGATCATGTCTCCCTGCTTCGCTTTTCTGCTCGATTTCATCGAATATCCGGGATACAAGGTCAACGTTGATCTCCTCAAAGGGGATTGGCGGACAGGGCCTGGCCAGCGAGCTGTTTCGCGGACCGCTTAATTTTCCGTTCAGCCAGTCAACGGTCTGGATATCCTTATTCCCTTTTTCAGTGAAGTAATGGAACTGGATAAAATCCTGGCCCACAGAGCTGAACATTATGAAAACCGGCTGTGGACTGCTGCCGATGAACTGGAGGATTCCATCAATTACCACCCCGGCATTACCCCAGACCGCCTTGGGTTTTGTTTTGGGTTTCACGGGTTTTGAAGGGGGTACGGAAGCACTTTTTTTCTGATCAGCCCCGGGAGAGGGTGGTTTAATCTCACCCAGGCCCGTGATGTGCCAACCTTGGTCGTCATCGTATTCATAAACAAGGGTTAGCCGATGGTCCAGCCACTGGTTATTGATTAATTCCGAACAGACAAGGTTGATACTACGCTTCTGCGGGTTTTTGTTCTGCCATGTATCGTCAATAAAGGAGACACCCTGGACTTTTTTGTATCGGGGCCGGCAATAACGCAGGGCCAGTGTGGCGAAGACGGCGGAGTAATCTTTTTGCGCCGGGAGTTCAAGGTATGCCACCAGGTGCCATCCTCTTTGAACAGGTAGAATTCTACTTGAGCGGATTCGCCCTGGCGGGAGTAGGTGATATTCACATTGGCAAAATCCTTGCCTTTCGACATGGCGACGGAGGAGGCCGTCTGCAGTATCTGGTTTTTGCCTTCAGTCCTGAGTTTCCTGATGATAGCCTTATGTTCAGGAGAGTCATTGAACGCATAGGCAAGTGGCGGGGGCTCCCCAACTGTGCCGGATACGGAGCCTGTTTCAGGGGGGCTTTGTTCTCTTGTATCGGTGAGTTTTTTCCCGGCCTGCATTGTCCCGGATGGTTCCGCCGCTTGCGCCGCAGGCCCGGATCCGGATGCCGTCATCGTCCCCGCCAGTTCCACCGCGGCAGCCTGCTGCAGGTTGGGATTGTCCCTGAGTCTGCTGTGAATGATTTTTTCATCCCCTTCAGAAGCGTCTCTTGGAAAGGTGTCGTCGTACACCTTGGGCAGTACCTTCCAGCTTCCCCTGTCTGTAGCGAACATGAGGGCACGTAACGTGATGTAATCACTGTTCTCCAGGTCAACCCGGATTACCAGGATAGCCGCAGTATCATTTGCGGTGAATTGAATTACTTGCGCCGCAGCCGGGTCAGGGCTTAATTCCAGGAGAAAGCCTCTCATCATCGTGAATTCTTTTGGAACCTGCTCCCTGGGTACCCGCGGAAGACCTTCAGGTTTGCCGGGCGAGTAAATACACTCCAGAAAACCATTATAATCAACGTCAACAAGTGCCTGGCGGTATCGGCTGAACAGGTCCATAGCCGCCGCCTGGGTAAAACTGCCGGGTTTGTCGGCCGCCTGGTTCGAGGCCGCATGGGCCTGCCCTGGAAATATACAGCTGATGGAGACGGTCAGGACCCAGAAACATACGATCCATCGTACCATAACATTGTGTCTCATGGATGGACTTCCTGGTAAAGAGTTGATGGGTACCGGATTGGATGAAAGAGAGCTTCCTCCCTCGATATCCAGACTTATGTTATGCCTAAAGGTCAATTTTTAACGAAAAGGAGAATAGATTAATTTTTCTGTTTGCAATTCAAGAAATCTGTTCCCTTTTTACTAACCATGGATAGAGCAATTTCAGCGGCACGGCGGGATGCGCCTGGTTTGCCGATCTTTTCCCTGACTTCCTTAAATCCCTGCAGCATATCTTGACGCTCTTTTCCATCCTTCAGGAGGAGAGACATTTCACGGGCTATGTTTTCCGGGGTGACCTCGTCCTGCAGGAGTTCCGGTATCACGGTTCTGCCGGCGATAAGGTTGACGAGGGAAAACCACTGTATCCTTCTTACCAGCAGACGGCCTAAAAAGTATGTACGAGGGTCAACCCTGTAAGTAACCACTGTCGGCACGTCAAGGATGGCCAGTTCCAGGGTTACGGTACCGGATGCGGCCACGACAGCGTCACAGGCCGCCATCAGGTCATAGCAGCTGTGTTCGACAATTTTTATATCAAGCTGGTCCCGGGAGGCCAGGATTCCGTTTTCCTCGAGAAGCTGACGGGAAACGGTTGAGGCCCTGGGGACAACAAAGGTGTAGTCGAGCAGAGTTGTTTTTGAAAGGTGCCGGGCAGCGACAAGAAAATCCGGCAGCAGGGACATGATCTCTTTTTTTCGGCTCCCCGGCAGGAGACCGACAACGGTTTTGGAGGCGTCGATGCCGAGGGATTCCCTGAATTTTTCTCCGGTCATGGTTGTCGCAACAGTATCCACGAGCGGGTGTCCGACAAAGTCGACCGCCACGCCGCGGTCGCGGTAAAAGTCCTTTTCAAAGGGAAGGATCACCGCGACCCGGTCGGTCAGCCTGCCTATCTTTTTGACCCTGCCCTGGCGCCAGGCCCAGACCTGGGGGCTGATGTAGTAAAAAACAGGGATGCCAAGTTTCCCGGCCATTTTGGCAAGCATCAGGTTAAAGTCGGGAAAGTCAATGATGATCAACAGGGCA
>JAJRVA010000205.1 GCA_024277485.1 Deltaproteobacteria bacterium
TAGTACGCATCTGTTTCTCCTCGTGATGTTGAGTCTGCTATGGTTGGTTGATTTCTTACAGCGCTTCGTTGTCAGTTTCGCCTGTCCTGATCCGGCGGACTTTTTCCACCGGCAGAACGAAAATTTTGCCGTCCCCGATCTTTCCCGTCCGGACCGTGGTCATTATTTTTTCAACGACCTGGTCCACCATGTCATCCGGCACAACGGTTTCCACCTTGATCTTGGGAATAAAATCGACCACATATTCCGCCCCGCGGTAGATTTCCGTGTGCCCCTTCTGTCGGCCGAATCCCCGTACCTCGACCGCTGTCATGCCGTGCACCCCGAGTTCGTGGAGCATATCCTTCAGATCATCAAGCTTGAACGGCTTGATAATCGTTTCAATTTTTTTCATGATCTTCTCCTTGTAGAATTATGTTGATAAAAGTGGTTGCTGCATGGCCTGGATATATCAATCTGTGTGCCACACATTGAAGTCAGGGGTATTTTGTGAGTATCATCTTGATATTAGATGGAAATATGTTTTCATGCCAGGCGCGCGGGCAGGGCACGGGTGATGCCGAGACTATACAATTTTGTAATAATGGGCATTATTGCAAAACAGTATTGTAAGTTTTTGCGGCTGCCGGCAGCTTTTGTGTCTGCTGTGGAGCAGGAAGTATGGAGAGGAGGTACATGTTTTGCCTTGACTTTCTGTTGAAGGCGTTGCTTTCTTCACATTTAGCAGGTAATATATGGTATTAATTTTTTGTTTTTTGAATGTACGTGAGCCGATTTACTATTTTTTATCATGCTGATGAGCAGGTAGACGAGGACAACTTAAATGACAATACGTGAAGATGCCCTGTCCGGCAGGTCAACCGGGATTTTTGAGAAATGTGCAGCCCGGGAATCTGTTGAAGTGAGTGCGCTTATGGCCGGGGTGGCTGAAGGGACCATTGCCATTCCGAAAAATATTCATCATGACTTTGCCGGTGTGATGGCTATTGGCAAAGGAACTTCGACCAAGGTAAACGCCAACATAGGTTCATCAAGGGACATCGCCAACCTCGGCGGGGAGCTGGAAAAACTGAAAGCAGCTGTGGATGCCGGAACCGATACCGTCATGGACCTCAGTATGGGAGGCGACCTTGATGAGGTCAGGAAAGGTATCCTGGAGAACTGCCCGGTTCCGCTCGGCACGGTCCCTATCTATCAGGCTGTTGCGGAAACGGTTGAGCAGCAGGGCAGGGAAATAGTTGAGGTTACGGTAGACCACATTTTCAACACCATTGAAAAACAGGCGATTGACGGGGTTGACTTCATGACGATTCACTGCGGGATTACAAAAAATCTCCAGGAGAGAATGCTCCGGCAGAAGAGGATCATGGGGGTTGTGAGCCGTGGCGGCTCTTTTCTGCTCGAATGGATGAGCTACCATAAAAAGGAAAATCCCCTGTACGAACGTTTTGATGATCTGTTAGCCATTCTCAGGGAGCATGAAGTAACCTTGAGCCTGGGGGACGGTATCCGGCCGGGATGCCTGGCCGATGCCACAGACCGCAACCAGGTCCAGGAACTGATTCACCTGGGCGAGCTGACGGAAAGAGCCTGGGACGCGGGTGTGCAGGTGATTATTGAAGGTCCCGGTCATATGCCGATGGATCAGATTACCGCCAACGTCCTCCTGCAGAAGCAGATGTGCAAGGGTGCCCCGTTTTATGTGCTTGGCCCCCTGGTCACTGATATCGCACCGGGCTATGATCATATTACCGGGGCTATCGGGGGGGCAATTGCCGCTGCGGCCGGCGCTGATTACCTCTGTTATGTGACCCCGGCTGAACACCTCAAGCTTCCCAATATTGATGATGTCCACGAAGGGGTCATCGCCTCGAAGATCGCCGCCCATGCCGCTGATATTGTCAAGGGGATTCCTGCGGCGATCGAGCGGGACAACGAGATGGCCCTCCGGAGAAACCGGCTTGACTGGAAAGGCCAGATTGAGATGTCGATAGACCCTGCCAAAGCCGCCCGTTTCCGGGAAGAAGGCCAGAGCGACAAGGGCCCGACATGTTCAATGTGCGGTTCATATTGTGCAATCCAGGTTTTTAATCGTTCACAGCATAATTTGGAAAAGGAGCTTCACGATGTCGGATGTAGCAGGAGTAGTCAGTAACACTGCCGAAAAAGCGGGTGGATTCCTGGGCAGGATCAGTGAGCTGATCAGTTCAACCCAGATACCCCGGCAGATATCTGAGGTTGATGCGGGGGGGCTTTTCAGTAACCCGATATTCCTGGTTCCCTTTGTCGCCTTCATCGGCTGGGAGCTGTATAAAAAACAGTTCAAGGAAATTGTCGTCATTGCCCTGCTTGTCGGGGTCTGGTATTTGTCAGGTACGCATTACATGCAGACATTGATTGTCAACGGGGAGTTGCAGATCGGCAAGATACTGCCGGTTATGTTCGGCGGCGCGGCAGTACTGGGGATTATTATATATATGTATTTCGGACGGTCTTAGGTCGAGGGGGCCTTCATCTTCCTGAGAAGAGGTGATCCGTTGATTACCGGTGGCGGTAATATTACCCGTTCTTACAGATTCAATCCTTACGGCCCCTGGAAAAATCTCACTTCCGGACAGGTATGGGATAGAGAGTCATTTTATGGAATTTCGTAACGCAATATTTGTTGTCACTGAGGAGCGTTTCTGCCCTATTTACAATGTCGGAGACGAGTTTAACGTCCTGAGAGATGCCCTGACCATACCCGGTGTCAAGCCGGCCTGTCTTATTCTTGTCCGTTCCATAATGAGAATTGTCGAGGGCCAGGATGCCCTGAAAAGGCATACCGTGTTCGGGACCCGGAAGGTCAAGTTTGAATGCGGTGGTTGCAGCGGACTGCTCCGTTTTGAATATAAGAAGGAAAAGGAATATGCCACCACCCAGATGAAGCTTCTGGCTTCAGCTCAGAAACGCAGAGAGTCTAAGGAGCTGGAGGAGTTCACTGATATGCTGAAAAGCTTTCCGGTTTTCGCGCCGCTCAGCGATAATGACCTGTACGATCTCTTTACCCTGCTCAGGTTTAAAAAATATGGACGTGATGAGATTATTCTCCGTGCGGGAGATCCGGGAACCAACCTGTACATCATACTTACCGGCAGGGTGGAAGTTGTCGATGATGATGGCGAAACCATAACGGAAATGCAGTCCGGCGGGGTCTTCGGTGAAATGAGCCTCCTGACGGGGGCGCCTGTTGTTACTTCTGTCTACAGCAGGGAGGAAACGAAACTTGCATCCCTGACAAGCAAGGATTTCAAGCATGTCCTGCACCGGTATCCGGTCCTGCATGTTTTCTTCTACCGTCTGCTCATTGACCGGGCCGGGAAAATGAGCCGGCAGTTGACTCGTGAAATCGGCTCCGGCATGACCGGAGATATTACCCAGGTTCACGTTGTAGACCTGTTTCAGATGATCAATTCAGGTCAGAAGACAGGAACAGTGGAGTTGAATTTCGATGACGGCAGGGCAATGGTCTACTTCAGCGAAGGCGAACTGGTCTATGCGGAATATAATGACCTGCTGGGCAAGGAAGCGTTTTTTGCCTTGCTGGGGAAGACCAGCGGCCAGTTCACTTTCAGTCCGGGCATTCCATCCGAGGTCGAAGATTTCGATGTGATCGGCGGCTTCATGGGGCTGGTCATGGAAGGTATGCAGAGGCTGGATGAGGGGTCTGATCTGCCCGAAGGTATGGAGCTCCCGGATTCAAAAGCAGATCAGTATTTTTAGACCCGCATGTCTATTGCCAGGATCGTCGCGAAAAGTCGGCGGGTACCGTAGACAGGGTTCTTAACGGCTGTACTGGCAAGAGAATCTCAATAGGGCTGTCTGCCCTCAAATGAAAGCCACTTCCGCATAACCTGCAACGTCTCATTGCGAAAATTTTGTTCACTTTTCAGAGAACGTCTGTCTTCCGGCAGGCAGACCTCCCGGTAAATGAAGTCGTCATCAAAGCCGATGTCGGCCGCATCCTGCCTGGTTGCCCCATATGTCAGGCGCCGGATCCCAGCCCAGTAGATTGCGGCAAGACACATGGGGCAGGGTTCACAGTTGACATGGATATGGCAACCCTCCAGCCGGTAATGTCCCAGGTTTAAGCAGGCATCCCTGATCGCGACAATCTCCGCATGGGCTGACGGGTCATTGGTCCTGAGCACCCTGTTCCAGCCCCTGCCGATAATTTTTTCATCCAGGACAATAACAGCACCAAAGGGCCCACCGTCTCCGCGTAGCATCCCCTGCTCGGCAAGTTTCACCGCCTCCCGCATAAAGTGATTTTCGGCTGTCATTGGTCAGGAGCTTTTCAGTATTTTCGGAGAACAAGGCAGGCATTCGTGCCGCCGAAACCATAGCTGTTGGACATGACGGTACGTAGTTCCACCTGGTGCATTGTCGTAACAATAGGCATGTCCGCTGCCTGCGGGTCAATGGTTTCGATATTTGCCGAAGCGGCGATGAAACCGTGTTTCAGCATGAGCAGAGAGTAAATTGCTTCGTGGACCCCTGCGGCACCAAGGGAGTGTCCGGAGAGTGATTTGGTGGAGCTGATCGGAGGGATTTCGCCGCCGAAAACATCCCTGATGGCCTGCAGTTCCACCAGGTCGCCGATGGGAGTCGAGGTGCCATGGGCGTTAATATAATCTATCCGGGAGTCCACGGTTTCAAGCCCTGACTGCATACAGCGCACCGCTCCCTCACCTGAGGGCGCAACGACCTGGTATCCGTCCGCGGTGGCGCCGTAGCCGATTATTTCAGCGTAAACAGGTGCTCCACGTTTCAGAGCATGTTCAAGTTCCTCAAGCACAACAACACCTGCCCCGTTGGCAACAACAAATCCGTCGCGGTCAATATCATAGGGCCGGGAGGCCCGATCCGGGGTGTCGTTGAAGTTGGAGGACAGGGCGCCCATGGCGTCGAACATGCACGTCTGCCCCCAGTACTCTTCGTCACTGCCCCCGGCAAAGATAATATCCTGTTTGCCGAGCTGGATCTGCTCCATACCTGCCCCGATACAGTGCGTACCCGTTGCGCAGGCGGATGAAATGGAATAACACACACCCTTGATTTTAAAGGGCGCGGTAAGGCCGGCTGACACAGTGGAACTCATGGTCCGGGGAACCATGAAGGGACTGAGTTTCCTGATCCCTCTTTTTCTGACGATGTCTGCCGTGTCCACGGCATTCGAGGCGGACGTTCCTCCTGATCCCATGATCAGGCCGCTGCGGGGGTTGGAAACCTGGTCCTCTGCCAGCCCGGAGTCTGCAACTGCCTGTTGCATGGCGATAAAGGCGTAGGCTGCTGCCGGTCCCATGAACCGCCGGATTTTTTTGGCGATACCGGCATTGATGTCAATGGACGTGAACCCGCCCAGCCTTGAGCGAAGTTGAAGCTTTTCATACGCCGGCTGGTAGGTGATGCCGGATTTCCCTTCACGCAGGGACACCAGGACATCCTCCACAGTGTCACCAAGGGGGGAGACGATCCCCATGCCGGTAATAACGACCCGTCGCATGCTCAACTGTCAGGGACCTCAGCCCGATGGACTGCAAGCGGTGCCCAGCTCTGACATACCGGCATTACCTCAAGCGCATTGATATTGACATGCTGCGGAACAGTGGTGAGCCAGTATACTATTTCTGCGATATTTTCCCCTTTAAGGGGTGTGGTATCATGATAGATACTGTCGGCCTTGTCCTGGTCCCCGTGAAAGCGGACAACAGAAAATTCCGTTTCCGCCAGACCGGGTTCAATATTGGTTACCCGGATGGGGGTGCCGATGAGGTCCGCGCGCAGATTGTTTGAGAACTGCCTGACAAAGGCCTTGGTGGCTCCGTAGACGTTACCGCCGGGGTAGGGCCAGCTGCCGGCAACTGAGCCGATATTTATGATATGGCCGCTGTTACGGGCAACCATGCCGGGCAGGATGGTTCGGGTCAGGTAGTAGAGCCCTTTGATGTTGGTATCCACCATCCGGTCCCAGTCGTCAAGATCAGCCTCCTGGGCCGGTTCCAGTCCCAGGGCAAGACCCGCATTGTTCACCAGTACGTCAATGTCCTGAAACTTTTCCGGCAGGCCTGCAATTGCCGCGGCCACCTGTTTCCTGTCCCGGACATCGAGACGGCAGACATGCATCGGGGTCTCTGGAAAGATTTCCGACAATTCTTGCAGGCGGTTCTCCCGGCGGCCGCAGATAATCAGCTGCCAGCCGTTTTCAGCAAAGAGTTCAGCCGTGGCACGGCCGAACCCGGCCGTGGCGCCGGTAATCAGAATGGTTTTCTTCATGGCTGTGTAAAAAAACAAATTTTAGCTGAAAAAACAATATATTTCAGGAATTCCGGCCTGCCGGGGTGAAATATGCCGGTTAATCCTTTTTGGTGAGGTTTTCCAGAGAGATGATCAGCTGTCTGATCTGTTTTTCCGAGAGTGTGTGTTCAAAGGGGGGCATGGCCGGGGAAAGACCTGTTTTCGCCCCTCCCTGCAGAATAACTTCGGCAAGCAGTTTGTCACTCCGTGCAGGTATAATGTGATGGAGATCAGCCGGCCGGGTAGCGAGGGAAAAACTGTTCTGGCCGTCGCCTTTTCCTGTTTCGCCGTGGCAGAAGAGGCAGTAGCGCCGGTAGATGACTTGGCCGGGAGCAATGGTGAAGTCAGGAAGTTCTCTGATGGACAGGGGCGGTTTTTCCCCTGCTCCGGCAAATGCTGCGGGCACGCTGAAGAAAAACGCCAGCATGAGAATGTACAAAAAATTCATTTTTCCGTACCGGTCAGGGTGGACAGGAAGGCGGCCAGGTCGGCCCGGTCGTCTGCCGGGATTGCCAGGACAGGTTCCCTGGCGCCTTTCTCAAAACGGTGTGCGTTTTGAAGCCGCGCAAGTATCCAGTTCGGTTTAAGCCTGCTGCCGACCTGGTCAAGCGCCGGTCCGAAATAGCCGCCGCCGGTTCCGATGGCGTGACAGCTCTGGCAGTTGTATTGATCATAGTACAGTATTCTGCCTCTCTCAGGCAGTGTGCTGTCAGCCGGACCCGGGTATCCGTCAATGTCCCTGTCCCTCAGGGCAAGGCTGATATATTCTGCTAACAGGGTTGCCTCCTGTTGGTTCAGGTTGAAACGCAGCATGCGTTCCGGCAGTGTGGGTCGTATGGCATAGGGCTTCTGCAGATACGTTATGAGCCAGTCTCTCTGCACCTTGCTGCCCTCGGCAGAGAGGTCCGGGGCGAGCGTGCCGCCTCTGCCCTGTATTCTGTGGCAGCTCAGGCATCTGTAGCGATCGACAAGACGGCCGACCTCGCCGCCGATGGCAAAATTTGACGGTTTTATTTTTAGATTGTATCCGGGAGGTATCGAGGAGGACTGGGCCAGGGCAAAGGTGGTCAGCCGGCCGACCTCCTCAAGCGGCAAATCAAAAAACGGCATTTTCAGGTTGTCTCCTAAGATTCTCGGTGCCTGGAGTTTGGCAGCAATATAGTCGGGCAGGGTATGCTGAATCTGTGCGGACCCAAAGCTTATCTTTTCTGTTTTTTTGTTGGCCAGATCTGCAAGCCCGGGGGCGAATTCTCCGGTGTCCGGAACTCTGGTTAAAGCGTGGCAGTTAAAACATCCTCTGCTGATAAAGAGCTTTTCTCCCTTCTCTATCTGTTGCAAGGAAAAGTTTGTTGCCGTCTCATCAGGGTTTTCTTCGTCTTCATCCTCGGCTTCGTCCAGGTCTTCACCTTCAAGGAAGAGATATTCGGCAATACCAAGACGCTCGGACCGGGTCAGGCGGAAAGCAGGCATGATGGTTCGGCTGTCGTACCCGGACGGGGACCGGAGCCAGGCGCTGATCCAGCTTCCGGTTGTTTTTTTGCCGATGTTTTCCAGCTCAGGGCCCATGGCGCCGCCACGGCCATGCAGGGAGTGGCAGGTGAGACAGCGCAGTCGACCGAACTGCACCTTGCCCTCCTCGACCAGCTCATCATAGGCGTCATCATCCAGCCCGTTCAGAAAGAGTTTGTCCGCCTCGTCTTCGATAAAAAACTTTTTTTCATCCGGCCACGTATTTGATATGAGATACCCTGTCAGTGCCTGTATTTCTTCATCAGTAAGCAGAAAATTACCCATGCGTGAATGGGGCAGGTATTTTTTCGGATCCTGGAGCCATCCGGCAAGCCATCGGGGTGAGACCTTTGCTGCCAGACCGTTTACATCGGGCCCTGAGTATTTCCGCCTTTCCCGACCGGCAAGCTGATGGCAGCCGTTACAGTTGTACCTGTCGGCCAGTATCTGTCCGGCCGCAAAGGTCGGTGCCCTGCCTTGTATCGCATCACTGTCGTGGCACTTGCCGCAGCTTGCCTCAAGGGTTCGTTGCGGCAGGAGGTGTTCATGGGCATCAGGCAGGCGGGTGGCGTATCCTTCCCCTGCGTGGCAGACCGTACAGCCGAATTTCCGGAAGGTGTGCGGCCCGGGATCAGGGTGCGGTGAAATCGGTTCCTGCACAGGTGCAGCCGGGTTGTCAATCCCGATATGGCAGGAACGGCAGCGGTCAGCCTGGTTGAATTCCGGCAGCCAGTCCTGGCGGACACTGATGGGAAAACGATCGGCCGCCTCTTTTTGAGAATCTGTTGCGGCGGTTTTCTGCAGGAAGGCCTTGTACTCTTCCTGGTACGCGCGCCACTCGGTATTGTACTCCCGGAAGATCAGGATAATAACGAGCGTTGCCAGGGAAAGGCTTGCGGCTGCGAAGAGACACTGGAGTTTATTCATGGCAGCATCAGTACCCGGGACCGTTTATACCTTTGAGGTATCAAAGAGAACAGCATGAGAAAGCCTGTGGTGGTTGAGGTCAGAGACTCAGCCCTGTGTACAGGAAAATTTTAACAGTAACGATAAGCCCGCCCAGGATCATTAGGTGCGACAAAAAAGAACGCAGCAAACCGATTTTTTTGACCTTTTCTCTGAAACTGCGTAAGCGGAGAAAAATAAACAGTATATACCATCCTGTAATGGCCGGGACAAGCCAGTTAATCGGCATGACTGCAGCATTGGCACCCATGGGAGTGCCGTCCGGCCACTGCAGACGCCAGTTGGGGCCGCGCAGGTAGACTCCGGTTATGGTCAGCAGAATCCACAGCGCCAGGCCGCCGGTGAAAACGGCGTGGATAGGTTTTTCAAGGCGGTAATGAATCCTGTCGGCTGTGGGAGCACCTTTGACGTCGAGATACGGGATAGCTGCCAGGCCTAAGAGGATACAGGTTGGGATGAGAACCCCGGCAATCCAGGGGGAAAAATAGACCAGCAGTTCCTGCAGACCAAGAAAATACCAGGGAGCCTTGGATGGATTGGGTGAGGTTGCGGGGTCGGCGATACTCTCCAGTGGAGCATCAACATACATTGACACAAGGATCAACGCAGCAGTCGCAATAATGGCAGCCAGAGTCTCCCGGAGAACCATTTCCGGCCATACTTTTATCCTGTCGTTTTTCTGCGTCACTGCTGCTATGCTTCCTTCAGCCTTCCACCTTCAGCCCGAAAAAAACAGGGGTAAATCCCCTTTCCACGATGGAGGGGAGGGGAAGAAGGGAGAAATACCCCTGGAGTTTCTGGTTGACGGCTCACGGTTTTGGGTTGTAGTTTTCCTTTTCCTATCTTTTCCCTTACAACGGTCTTTTTACCTGGTTGTCCTTTCGTGTCCGCCAGAAGTGGAAAAAGACCAGTATGAAAAGAGCAAGGGGCAGCAATACCATGTGCAGGACATAAAACCGCAGCAACCCGTTCTGGCCGACCGATTCAGCGCCTAACAGAAAATGACGCACATCAGAGTCCTGTCCCGCCATGGCAAGGGGGCCCTTGCTGCCGACAACAGGGGCGTACGACATCATGTTGGTCCCCACGGTAATGGCCCAGTAGGCTAACTGGTCCCAGGGGAGGAGGTAGCCGGTGAAACTGAGCAGCAGGGTCAGAACCAGGCAGCCCACGCCCACAACCCAGTTGAATTCCCGGGGCGGCCGGTAGGCCTTGTGGTAAAAGACCCTTGCCATGTGCAGTACTACGAAAATCACCATGGCATGCGCGCTCCAGCGATGGATGTTGCGCATGGCCCTGCCGAACGGAACAACATACGCCAGGTCCAGCATGTCCCGATAGGCCCTGCCCGTCTCCGGGACGTAGAAAAACATCAGCAGCACACCACTTGCGGTGAGAACAAGGAGCATGAAAAATGCCAGGCCGCCCATGCAGAAGGTGGAGGTTAATTTCAGCTTTTCCCTGCTGATTGTCCGGGGGTGCAGATGCAGAAGGGCATTGTACCCTTTCGGCTTCCCTTCCCTGAAAACGGATTGCCAGACAGTGGAGTTTTTCAAATCAGCTTTCACCCTTCCACCTCCAGCCTCCAGCCGTCAATCTACAGCCTCTCTTCATACTTCCAGAAGGAAAGGCTTCTGCTCCCGTCTTTCCGGGGTATTTTCCTGTACTGCCGCATTGATTTCCACGGCGCCGCGACCATTGACAACCAGCGATGCACGGTAGAGCGGCGCCGGCGCCGGCCCACGGACGACATCACCCTCCAGAGTGAAAATGGAACCGTGGCAGGGGCAGTGAAACCGGCTGTCTGCTTCACTGAAATTGGGGATACAGCCCATGTGGGTACAGTTGCGCACCAGGGCGTACAGTCCCTCGTCTCCCCTGACAACAGTCACCTTGCGGTCACCGACCTGAAAATTATTCATGGTTCCGGTCAGAAAATCACGGGGTGAACCGGCCTCCAGAACCAGGGAAGGGCTGTAGCTGACAGTTGATGACAGCGAGTTGACAGCCGCAAAAATGCCCCCGGCCCCTGTCAGTACAAGACCGGCAATACCAGCCTTGACGCAGGTTCTTCTGTCAAACCAGTTACATGCCATTTCAGCGTCTTCTTTTTTTTCTTTCAAAGGTGAGAGTAACGTCTCCTTTTTCCGGGACTGTTACCTTCTGCTTGTTAAAGCGCATCTTTTCGTGCCATACCTTGACCGTATACTCTCCGGGCGGCACATCCTCGATGGAGAAACCGCCGTCCTTGTCTGTTACGGCAAACCAGGGGGTATCAAGGACAACAATAAACGCCTCCATTTCCGGGTGCACATTGCACAACTGGGTATACACTCCCTTTGTGGTGAAGGTGCGGGGCTTCACCCCGCCTGTGGGCCAGGTCCCCAGGTTGTATTTTTCCTTGTCCGGGGAAAAGACGTTGTGCCGCACTTCATCATTGTTGAGGAAATCGACGGTTGTGCCGGCCTGGATGGCCAGCACATGCGGGATAAAGGTCATGTTGCGCTGGTCCATGGTCGGGTTTTTTTCCGGCGGCCTGAACTCTCCCCCGGCACCGGCCAGGTAGACCACGGCAGCGGCTTTTTTCAGTTTCTTGCCGCCGTCAACGGTCCCTGTAATGGTGCCTGCCAGGGCAGGCATGGACATAATGGTTACGAGGATTATGAGCAGGGGCCCGGTCACAATTCGCATCAGAGTTCTCCGTTTCCAGTTTCAATACTTTTTTCCTGCATGAGAATATCTTCCGGTTCCTGTGCGCTGCCGTCCCTGAACCGGGCCCGGTAAAGAAGAGTGGCCGTGATATAGAGGGAATCATCTTCCTGCCAGCCATCGGGAAGCCGGAACCGGTAGAGTGAAGCATCCGCCTGCTTTGATTTGATCCGGTTGTCGGAAACAATTTTTGTGGCCCGCCAGGCAGGCACGTTGATATTTCCAGCATCATCGCCGGTGATACGCGCAAAACCTTTGCCCGGTCTGCCGGCATAATCGTTTTCCGCATCTCCTCTGCCACCCCATTCCGGAACAACGGGACCATCAATAAATTGAAGCTGCCGGCCATCCTCTGATTCCGCGCTGACAAGCAGTATCATGTTCCGGGTATGCTCGCCTGTCGGCAGGCGGTGCCCCGCGTTGACATTATCAACCTGGACCTCGACCTTGAGTTCGTTTCCATCGTATTCGGTACCCACGTGCAGCTTGGCAGACCCTTCGAGCCGTTTCGGGGTGGCGCCGGCAAAGGTGTGCGGATAGATGTCCCTGGGCTCACGTTCGGTTCCCATGGAAGTGCGTACCTGACCGGTAACAATATACCGGTAATAGGGCAGCATGTCCCTGGTCCAGTTCATGTGGCAGTCCTGGCACTGCCTGCCCTTGTCCTCGTCACCAGGAGGCAGGGCTGACTGCCACTCAAGCCATTCCTGGTAGGTCCACTGGTTGGGAATGATCCTTCCCTTTTCATACAGCGGGAACTCTTCCGACTGCGGGTAGACGGATGCCACGTCCCAGGTTGTATTTCCCGGCAGCGGAAAACCATCCTGGTGGCAGCTCGAACAGTATTCA
>JAJRVA010000206.1 GCA_024277485.1 Deltaproteobacteria bacterium
AAATCCAAGCCTACAGTGGTAATATTCATTCCGGTCTCCTCTCGCTTTTGTTTTTGATGATTTGAAAAACTACTTTCATCATGGCACATCGATGCCGGTTTGAAAAGCGAGGGGAGACCATCTCATCGGATCCAGGTGACTCTCCCGGTCCTTCCCCTGTTTGTGCGTCGAGGTTTCCAGGTTGACAAGCGGTCGGCTCGACATTAATATATAAACAGGTGTTTATGTAATAATGTTCTGCGGACAAAACCGGCCATGATGACGAACAGCAACAGGGCACGACGGGAGCGGGGCCGGCAGCACGACCAGCTGGCCTTTCTGGCCAGGAGTCTTGCCGATGAAAACAGGCTTCTCATCCTGGAGGCGGTGAGCCGGGGAAAAAAATCGGTGTCGCAGATCGTTGAGGAGCTGGGACTCTCTCAGCCGCTGGTATCGCACCATTTGAAGGAGTTGCGTCGGGCCCTGCTGGTCACGGTTGAGAGGCGGGGGCCCTTTGTCTTTTATGAACTGGCAGACAGAAGGATTCTTGATATCCTGGACCGGTTGCAGGACGTCGCCACGGATCTGCTGGCAACACGAAATTCTTTCTGATAAAGAGGACGGATGATGGAGAACATACGGGCTTTGGTCGAGCGGATGGGCACCAGAGAAGCACTTGCTGAAATCGCCTCGGTGGTGCAAGATCTTTTTCTGAGGACCGACGATCAGGCCAGGCTGGACTTCATCATGCAGGTGACCGGCGAGACCGACGGCGACAAGGTTTCCAGCATGGTCAATCTCTGACTGGCCGAGTGCATGGACGAAGGTGTCGATCCAACGCACATGTGTCAGAGTCTGGTGGAGCGGGTGGCCCGGTCCCGCCAGCTGCAGGCGGTCACGGATCCGGATATCCTGGTTCTTTTTGAGAGCTGGCTGGAGGAGCTGGAGGCGGAGGTCGTCGGCTTTTGCAGGGAAAATCCCGGCGCGGATGTCATGGGCCTGGCCTCCGGGCTGGGGCTGTCCAGGAGCGGAGCCGCTTTCCTGGCTGCAAAGTTGAGGCGGGAGGGTAAAATTTGACGGGAGGAGTGTCATGACGAAAACAAAAAAGAAAATATCGATCATGATCTTTCACGATGAGCTCTGCCAGGTTTTCAATGGACTTATGACGGCGCTCAGCCTGCAGCGGGCCGGTTCACAGGTGACTGTTTTTTTCGGCTCCAGGGGTATCTTTGCCGTCCACCGGGACAAAGTGAGCGAACTTAAATGTCTGCCTGGCCAGTCCGCCGAGATGCAGGACAAGGTGATGGCCCGGATGGATGAACTCAACCTGCCGTCGGCAGAAGATCTGCTCCTGATGCTGAACATGGAGGGAGCGAAACTGCTCGCCTGCCCTCTCAACACGGATGTGTTTGAGCTGCAGAAGGATGATTTCGTCGACGGTGTCACCCTGGCGGATCCCGCAACCTATTACACGGATATCGTTTTGCAGGCGGATATGAATCTTACCTTTTGAAATGGAGGGAACAGCATGACTTTTTTCAAGAAAAAGACCCTGACCGGCCTGGCCCGCACCTGCGGCTGAGCTGCGAAAATCGGTCCGGCGGCTCTGTCGGACGCGTTGAAAGGTCTCACCCCGCCAAACGACCCCAATCTGCTGGTGGGGATTGAGACGGCCGATGACGCGGCAGTCTATCGTCTCACCGACGAGATTGCCATGATCAATACGGTGGATTTTATCACGCCCCCGGTTGACGATCCCTACTGGTACGGTCAGATTTCAGCGGCCAACTCCATCTCGGATGTCTATTCCATGGGCGGCATACCGAAGACCGCTCTGAACGTGGTGATGTTTCCGTCCAAACACCTTGATATGGGGGTTCTGCGGGATATTTTGCGGGGTGGCCATGATAAGGTGGTTGAGGCCGGGGCCTGCCTGGTCGGCGGTCATACCGTAGATGACGAGGAACCCAAGTACGGTCTCTGCGTCAACGGTACCGTGCACCCGGACCGGGTTATCACCAATGCCGGCTCCAGGCCCGGTGACGCCCTGATCCTGACCAAGCCGCTTGGCTCGGGCGTTCTGTTCAACGCGGTACGCTCCGGCCGGTATCCCTTTGCCGAGCTGGAACGCGAGACCCTGCCGTCCCTCGCCGCCCTGAACGGTCCGGCCATGCGGGAAGCGCTCAAGTATGATCTGCACGCCTGCACCGACATAACCGGTTTCGGCATCCTGGGGCACCTGCTTGAGATTTCCCAGGGGTCCGGCGCAAGAGTGGTTGTCAACTATGGTGACCTGCCCTGGTATCCGGGTGCGCTTGATATGTATAAAAAGGGAGAGACCACCGGCAGCAACAAGGCCAACCGGGCCATGGTTACCGCCCAGCCACTTGAGATCCTGCCCGGGTTGACCGCGTCCGAGGATGAGCTGTTGTATGACCCCCAGACTTCGGGCGGCCTGCTGCTCTCCGTGCCAAAGGATCAGGCAGGGGCGCTGCTCGACGACCTGCATGCCGCGGGAGTCACGCAGGCTGTCCGGATAGGCGAGATTATTGACGAACCGGCAGGGATCACTGTTGCCTAGCCCGCATATTTCACAAAGATCGTGAATTGTTCCTTGCTCTTCTCTATAGGTTGTGCCTATGGCATGGCGCCAGGGTATAGATCGTGTAAATGCTTCGTGCAGGGAGCTCAGGTTGGTTCGGACAGGGTAGGGACGTGGAATTATTTGTTCTAGTCGGCATACTGGGTATGGTCACCGGGGTCTTGTCCGGCCTGCTCGGGATCGGCGGCGGTATTATCATGGCGCCGCTGCTGCTGTATCTGCCACCTGCCTTCGGCTGCTTGCCCCTGTCCATGCATGTTGTTGCCGGCCTGACCATTGTCCAGGGCTTGGCCGCCTGCATTTCCGGCGGCCTGACCCACAGGAAATTCCATTTTCTTTCCGGTGAGCTGGTTGCCTGGATGGGCGTTACCCTGTTTGCGGCCTCGTTTGTCGGGGCCATGAGCGCCGGCGCGGTCGATAACCGCCATATGCTCATGGTGTTTGCCGTGATGGCGGTGATTGCCGCGTTGGTGATTGTC
>JAJRVA010000207.1 GCA_024277485.1 Deltaproteobacteria bacterium
ATCCTGGTCAATACTGCCCGGGATGAGGCCGCCGTCTGGATATCAAGTTCAGCCAGTAACTGTCGATATACCTCCAGGATGGAACCAGAGGTGGCCGTCACCCAGAGGGTTTTATATTTTGACGGGTGGAGTCTGCCAGTGGTCCATCTGAGAGCCGTTGATTTGCCTGCCCCGACCTCACCTGTCACCAGGCCGATTGCACCGATCCGCATCACATACTCAACCCGCTGACTGACTGCCAGTAAAGCTTCCGTCTGCAGGATACCGTCCAACTCCAGGTCTGCAGTAAACGGTTCCCTGGCAAGGCCGAAGAACATCCTGTAACTCATGACTGCACCTCCCCGAAAGGCAACTCACCCTGTTCAGGTCGCTCTCGTTTTACAGTTGTGTTCACCTGTTTGTCCAATGGTACAAGTAAACCATGGGAGCGGCCCTGATGGATGATCTCCACCTTGTCGGGAGCATGCTCATGGTAGAGGCAGCTGAGCTGTTCTCCGATAAAGCGGGTGGGAGCCTCATAGAGACGTTTGTCAATGGAGATCGTACGATCCTTTGTCACCCTGCGTCTCACCTCTTTACGGAAGTGATCTTCCAGGTCCAGGGGCGGTTTGCGGACCATCTCCAGGTGATTACCGAAACGGGTCAGAGGTGACTCCCCGGTGGAAGAGTGTTTCCGCCGGTGATAATCCTCACGGGTCCAGAGATCGAAGGCTATGTTAAGATCCTGCAGGGTTCCACCGCGAAAGCAGGAGAGGAACTGGGACCTAACAGTGCGGAAGAAACGTTCGATTTTGCCCCTGCCCTGCGGGGTATACGGCGGAGTATGCACAAGGGCAATCCCCAGTGACCCGCAGATCCGCTCCAGGTGACGGGAGCGGTAGGCGGCGCCGTTATCCACATAGAGTTTCCTCGGCATGCCCCTGAACTTCAGAGCACAGCGAAAGGCCTCAAGGAATGGCTTTAACTGCTCAGAGAGATAAAACTCTACATGGGGCAGGAGACGGGAATGGTCATCCATGAAGGCTATCAGGTAGGCCTTGCGTTTCTTTCCATTTACCTCTATCTGGGGGCCATGCATGACATCGGACTGCCAGATGTCATTGGGGTACTCTGCCTCATAACGACGGCGATCCACCTTGCCTGCAGACTGTTTGCCGGAGAGACCTTCCCGTTTCAGGATTCGATAGGCCGTGGACTGAGAGATCGTCATGCCCGGGGGGCAGAGGTTTTGTTTCTCCATTTCCACAAGCAGCCTGATGACTGGTAAATCCGGCATCTCCTTGCGCAGTTTGACCAGGGACAGGATCGTCTCCTCGTCCACCCGCCTGCTTTTTCCACGGTCACACCTGCTTGCCGGATAGAGGGACTGAAGTTGGCGATCGCTCCTTTCGTACAGTCTGAGCCACCTTCTAATGGTGGATTGCGAGATCCTGGTTCTCCCGGAGTGGGGAATATCCCAGCGCTTGTTGCTCTTGGCCCGGATCTGCTCCGCCATCCCCCCCGGGTCAAGTCGGGTAGAGACCAACTCACTGATCACCCCGAACCGGAACAGGGCCACTTCTTCCTGCTGTTTTGCATCCATGAATTCCTCCTTTGTTTGATTGACATGATGGTTTTCACCTGGTTCACATCGCTACCATCAGGGAGGGAATAGGGCAAAGTCACTATAAGGTAGAGTGGTTAAAACACGACTTGATTCTCCTTTAATCCGGCACTGCTTACCGGGATCCAATTTTGTTTCATGAGCAGGTTGAATGCATGAGAAGGGCTTCCAGTGAAGATGACACCAAGTAACAGGATGGTCCTGTGGCCAAGGCGGTACCACCACTGGCGCTGCCGGTCGCGTGGCAGGTCTGGACGCCAGCTTTTCTTTTTGCAGCGCTGAATGATGGACTCACGAATTTCCTGGGTAGAAGAACGGAAACGACGAAAATAACCGGATGGTTTCAGGCGATGAACAGCGCCGCAGTCGGAACAACGGAGACGACGAAGGGGAATGGCTTCAGGCAAGCAGGAAAAATAAGCAAAAACAAAACCATGCCACCAGAGTGTGCCCTGGCAGCATGGGCAGCAAGCAGGTTTTTTCCAGGGAAATGATCGCCCGAATATCGCAATATCCTTGACGGAAACGGGAACAGAAAGTACCAGTGGGGAAACTCCTTGCAGGAGGGTTTGCTCCTGCCTGGGGGGAGTGGCGGATCGCTCTAACGGCCCGTCACTCCAACCTTTCTTAATGTAATCGGATTGTTATCAAATAATCCGGCTTCTCACCAATACGCTTTAACAGATTGTGAGAAAAATCTCTCCTTTTTGTGCAATGTTTTTGGGAATCAACAAAGGCATAATCACGGGGTTATTGAGAAGTTACGTCCCATAAAGCTCTTGAACAGTTTCAGTGCCTTAAAACCGGAATTTTTTTTACAAGACCATGATATTCCATAAAGCCTCGAATCATCGGCAATATCAGTTTGCTTTTTTTGATTTTCGGCAGGGCCAGGATATCATCAGCAGATATGCCATGGTGACTGATAATGGCAACCAATATCATAACCGCATCAGGTTCGGAAATGGCGGCAATCGCTGATCGGCAAACAGTTTTCTGCTTCTGCTGCCTCTGCATTTCGTAGATTTCCGGTTCATCGGCAAAGTAGACAAAGACACCTTCGTGCTTTTCTCTGCGTAGTCCTGGGCATTTTCTAAAATGATGCATAAATGACTGCGGGGCAAGACCCAACAGTTCGCCGAGTTGCCTACCGGAAAGGCCTGCGGACGAGACCATGACCAAGTGAATAATGGTTTGTTTCAAGTTGCCATGCTTGGAAAAGGCAATGTTTTTATACCGCCACAGTCCG
>JAJRVA010000208.1 GCA_024277485.1 Deltaproteobacteria bacterium
GGGAATTGTGCGGAGACGTCACTGTAAGAGGAAATGGATTCGTCCAGATCGACTTCCTTGTGAAAACGCATATACATGCGATATCGCATCTTGGCGATCATGAAGAGACAGTTGGGTGCCAGTTCACCCTTGGGATTTTCCGCGTATATCCTCTGGAATTCTCGGATTCCTTTCAGCCAGTTCTGCCGGCTGTCCTGGAGCTTTGTATCACGGACAAGAAGGTAATAATAATCTTTGGCCTTGTTGTACTCAACCTCTGTGGCGGTGGTGCCGGAGGGTTGTTTTGCGTCGGCACCATGGATGGTTACGCTGCCCGTCAAAATTATTGAGAAAACGATCAGTACCAGCAGAAGGGAAGAACAGCTGGACAGCTGCCGCAAAGTTGGCTGATCCGCTGGGGAGTGTCGTACAGGTGATTGAGTCGCCGTGTATCCTGTTTTGTCTGCACGACTCTTCACGGGGATGTCAGAAGTTCGTCTCATTGAATATGCCGGATCTCTCCTCCTGCCCGTTTATTGTAATCTGATGGTTGAGAGTAGGGAAAGCCGGCCCGGGGTTCTGTACAGGCTGGTCATCCCTTTCTATGTTTTGCGGGTCGGTTTTTTCTTTCACGGTTCATTATCAATGATAAAAGAGAATTAATTCAAGGAAAATCGTAAAGATCTTGATGAAATATGCGGGTTACCGACCATTCTTGATGAGAGAACATACCTCATAAAGCAGATGCAACGCCTCAAGAGGGGAGATCGTTTCCGGTTTCACGTCTTTGAGCAGTTTCCTGACAGGGTCTTCCCCGGGCCGGAAAAGGGAGAGCTGGTCAGGGTGATTGTGGCGCGGTTTTTTCTTTTTTGAGGGTGCAATAGCGGGTTCCCCGTTCTGGTTGAATTCCCCCTGTTCAATATTTCTCAGGATTTCATGGGCCCGTTTGACAACATGGTCCGGCACCCCGGCTAATGAGGCGACCTGGATGCCGTAACTCCTGTTTGTCGCTCCCTTGACAAGGTGATGCAGAAAGATGATGGTGTCGTTCCATTCCCGGACCGCGATGGAGTAATTCTGTATTTTCTCGTTGGTCGCGGCCAGGTCGGTCAGTTCATGATAGTGGGTGGCAAAAAGGGTCTTGACGCCGCGGCCGTTTTTTTCGGCAAGCTCCTCGGTCACGGCCCATGCTATGGCCAGTCCGTCGTACGTTGAGGTGCCGCGGCCGATTTCATCCAGGATGACCAGGCTTCTGTCTGTGGCGTTGTTCAGGATGTTGGCGGTCTCGTTCATTTCAACCATAAAGGTTGACTGGCCCCGGCGCAGGTCATCCATGGCGCCGACCCTGGTAAAGATCCGGTCAACAAGACATATTTCAGCCTTTTCAGCAGGAACAAAACTGCCGATATGGGCCATCAGGACGATCAGGGCGGTCTGGCGCAGGACCGTTGATTTGCCGGCCATGTTCGGCCCGGTGATGATCAGCAGTTCACTCTGTTCCTGGTCCAGGTGTATATCGTTGGGCACAAAACGGCCGGGCTCAAGAGAGCGTTCTATGACCGGGTGGCGGCCTGCGGTAATGGAGATGGTATCATCATCGGTCATTACCGGCTTTGTGTAACGGTACCTGTGCGCTGCCTCGCCGAGGCAGGCCAGAAAATCTATGCGGGCGATCTGGCGGGCAGTCCCCAGGATACGCTCACTCTGGCTGCTGATGCGGCTGCGTATCTCGGTAAAAAGGGTATATTCCAGCTCCAGCCTTTTTTCCCGGGCAGAGGAGATTTTCTCTTCCAGTTCTTTCAGTTCAGGGGTGATGAACCGTTCCGCGTTGACCAGGGTCTGCTTGCGTATGAAATCCTCCGGGATGTCCGCGGCCTGGGCGCGGCTTACCTCGAAGTAGTAACCGAAGACGCGGTTATACCCCACCTTGAGCTTGCCGATACCGGTCCGGTCACGCTCCTTCTGTTCAAGGCCCAGGATCATCTGTTTGCCGTTGCGCAGCAGTTCGATAAGGGTGTCCAGTTCTTCGTCATATCCCTCCCGGATCAGGTTTCCCTCCCTGAGGGTCACCGGGGCATCGTCCCTGATGCTCCTGTCAATCAGTTCATGGAGGTCGGCAAGCACGTCAAGCTCCCGGCCGATATCGGACAGCAGGTGGGAGGAAATATCAGCGAGAAGTGATTTCAGCTCAGGCAGGCGCCCAAGGGACACCTTCATGCCGCTCATATCTCTGGCATTCCCGTGTCCCAGGACCAGGCGGCTGCAGAGACGTTCAATATCATATATTCCGTCAAGGGCATCGCGCAGGTCCCGGCGGAGGGCCGGGTCTGCTGCCAGCTTCCCGACCGCGTCAAGACGGCGCCGGATGCGCTCCCGGTCCTGCAGGGGGAAGAGCAGCCTGCTGCGCAGGAGGCGGGCCCCCATGGGAGTGCAGCTCAGGTCAAGGATTGAGAGCAGGGACCCGTCCCGCTTGCCGCCGATGATCGTTTCCGTCAACTCCAGGTTGCGGCGGGATGATTCATCAATGACCAGGTAACCGCTCCTGTTCAGGGTGCTGATTCTCCTGATATACGACAGGTCCGTCTTCTGGGTTTCCTGGATATAGGCCAGCAGGGCGCCGGCGGCACATATGCCCGCCGGCATGGACTGGCAGCCGAAGCCGGCCAGGCTGGTTGTTTTGAAATGGTCCGTCAGGGTCAGGGCGGCGGTTTCCGGTTCAAAAGATATATCCTGGCGGGTAGTAACGCAGAGACCCGGCAGAAGGGTCTGCAGGGTGTCGACAACAGGGGCAAGGGTTTTTTCATACCCTTCTGCCGATATGATCAGCTCGGCCGGCTGCATCCTGGTTATCTCTTCGACAAGGGGATCAACATCATCCGGGGCAATGTCCAGTTCCGTCACCTGGAAGTCGCCGGTCGAGATATCAAGAAAACTCACGCCCGCGATGAGGCTTTTCCGGGTGTCTTTCCGGGTTGCCAGGGCGCAGACGTAGCGGTTGCTTTTTTCGTCAAGCAGCTGTTCTTCCGTGGTAACTCCCGGCGTGACAACACGGATCACCTCCCGTTTGACGATTCCCTTTGCCTCCCTGGGATCCTCGGTCTGCTCGCAGATGGCCACCCGGTATCCCGCCTTGACCATCTTGGCAAGATAGCCGGTAACGGCGTGAAAGGGGACCCCGGCCATGGGCACCCTGTTGTCGTCGTCTTTTTTGCTGCGCGAGGTGAGGGTGATGCCTAAAACACGGGATGCGGTCACCGCGTCGTCAAAAAACATCTCGTAGAAATCGCCCATGCGATAGAACAGGATGGTGTCCTGGTACTGCTCCTTGATCTCCAGGTACTGCCGGAGCATGGGGGTCATTTTCACCGGTTTGCTCATGGCAGCCTCGGGACCTCGTGGATGGAAGCTTCCAGGCGCTCACCGGCCTCGAGAACGGCGTAGGTTCCCGGAGCGCCGAACCTGCCGGTCCCCCGGAAACTGCCGGGATTGATGATGAGGACACCGGCCTGCCGGTGACAGACCGGCCGGTGGGTATGTCCGTAGATCATGCAGTCAGCCCCGGGAAACAGGCTCCAGAGTTGATTTTCGATATCATGGCCCAAGTGCGCGCCATGGGTCAGGCCGACTGTATACCGGAGGAGTGTGATGGTCGTGTCCCTTGGCAGGGCGCGGTATGAAGCGGCATCACACATGTTTCCGTGTACCGCATGGACCGGTTTATCTGAAAATGCCTCCAGAACCTTCAAGCTGGTCAGGTCTCCGGCATGCAGGATAATATCACAGTCCCCGAAACATCGCGTAACCAGTTCCTGAAAATCCCCGCCGGGATCGGAAAGATGGGTATCAGAGAGTATTCCTGCCTTTATTGTCATTGCACATTATCTGCGAGGTAAAAGGGGACAAGCAAAACCAGTTTCGAGTGTATAAAAGTTCATCATGAAAGACAAGAGAAGATAAGGAACAGGTTGCAAAAACAGGGGCCATCCCGTACATTACACTTCTTCACACTAACCACAACAATCACGCTGAAAGGTGGTATTATGTACAGTGCGTCCGACCTGCGGAAAGGTCTGAAAATACAGATTGACGGTGAACCCTATATTGTAACGGAATTTGAATTCTCCAAGCCGGGCAAGGGACAGGCCCTGTACCGGACCAAGATGCGGAACATGATCACCGGCAACCAGTTCACCAACACCTACCGCTCCAACGATAAATTTGAAAAGGCGGACCTGGAAGAGAGGACCATGCAGTATCTCTACTCCCAGGGCGATGAGTTTCATTTCATGGATACCTCTTCCTATGAGCAGATCTTCCTGACCAGGGAGCAGATGGGTGATCATACTGCTTTCCTGGTCGACAACATGGAGGTCCAGGTCCTGTTCTTCGGAGACAGGGCCATCGATATCACCCTGCCCACGTTCGTCAACCTGGAGGTGACCCGGGCGGATCCCTGGGTCAAGGGCGATACCTCGGGGACGGATACAAAACCGGTAACCGTCGAGACCGGTTTTGTCCTCCAGGTCCCCCCTTTTGTCGAGGAGGGAGACCGCATCCAGATCGATACCCGCACCGGTGAATACATGACCAGGGTCAAAGACTGAAACCTGAATCCGTGACGGCTTTGCGATATACTTCTATGTAACCATCTGAATACAGTGATAAAACATATAATACAACATAGGGCGTCTTATTCACCACGCCGCCCTGCGGGGCGTCCGATAACGGCACATCTACGGCGTTGGCA
>JAJRVA010000209.1 GCA_024277485.1 Deltaproteobacteria bacterium
CAATGGCAAGGGCCAGTATATTTTTCCCCTTGCGGTCCGCCGCCATCTTCATCTCATTTTCTATCTTGGCAAGCCGTTTCGCCGCATCCATGCGTGCCTCGCTCTCAATGGACTCCATCAACAACTTCTTGGCTTCCTCGCGGCCTATGCCTGCAATAGTCTCCAGCTTATAGCGCTGCTTGTCTATCAGGGCGTCTATTTCCTTTTCGCGGGCAGCCTGGGTCTGTTCCCGTTTGGCACAGTTTTTTTCCCGCAGGCTGAGCTTGCTCTCCCTTTTTTCAAGAGCCCCTTTTTCCTTTTCAACCTCATCAAGCTTTCTGTCCAGCCTCCGTTGTTCGTCTTTCAGTTCCTTTCTGCTGTCCTGGATTTCACGCTCTGCCTCCTGTTTAATGCGAAACGCTTCCTCCTTGCTCTGAATGGAAGCCTCTTTCTTGATCTGCTCAGCCTCCAGTATCGCGTTTTCTACAATCTGGCGGTTCTGGGCCTCGATATTAGCCTGGTTGCCCTCAATGAGCTTTTTGCGGAGAAAAAATCCGACAAACAATCCAAAAACGAAAAGCAGCGCTGAAATCAGGAGGGTTAATGTACTTATATCCATACGGTTTCACCTGTTATGCTGTCCAGCTTACATGACAATGCGCACTGTCATAATACGCTGTATTCAAAGAGAGAAACAAAGAGAAACGGTCTGTTCGGAGGGGAATGAAAATCCGGGGTCAGAAAACCCGACAAGCGAGGTCAATCCATAAGATATTGAAACCAGGCGCTCAGCCCGGCATGGACACTTTCGTACTCAGCCGGCGCTCCTGGACCGGCGAGAATAGCAGTGAATCCTGCTGCACTTCAGCATCCCTGTGAAAAGCTCCCTGAAGAATGGGGCACACATTTATGGTAAACCTGATCTCATCAGAATTATCAAACATACTCCGAACCGTCTGTGCCGGTTCTGCTTTCTGGCCATCCAGCGTGTGGATGATATATATAAAACAGCAGACATTTCTGCCGGTTTTCCCGAAAATCCCCACCCTGCCGTGTCAACGAAATGATTAAACCTAATTAACATTAGGTGGGCACAAATCATGTGTGCCGCAGGTAATCAATGAAGATTTCCATGAGCACACAGCGGACACGCCCTAATCAAGAGTGTTTGGCTCAATACTCCGCTAATCACCAACAGCGCAGGGATAAATATATCTTATTCTGCTTCAGTATTATAGCAGAATAACAACAAAAGCAAAGTTTTATTTCACGTCGTCGTCATGATTTATACTGGATGAAACCCTGTCTATCAGCCTGTCAATAGACCTGTCCTGCCTGGTCCGGAAGCTGTCATATTCTTTTTCAAGCTGAACATACCTGGCAGCTATTTTCAGGCAGCCCAGGACCAGCATTTTGTTAGAGGGAAGTGACGTGCGGATTCCGGGGCTCCCCTCATCCAGCTCCGTGCGAACCATATCGATGACCTGCTCGACTTCCTCTTCCGAGGCATCGGTATAAAACGAAAATTCCTGGCCATACAGTTTGAATCGTACCCGGCGTTCCATGAACCGATCCTGTTTACCCTTTTCCTGAACCCGTGTCGGCTCGACAATATACTCTTATGCGACACTGTAAAGACAGAGGCAAAACATGCAACGCAACACAGCGCGTACACCCTCCACGCCGCCCCTGCGGGGCGCCCGATAGCGGACCCAGACTTTTACCGGCACTACCCGGCAGCTTCCGCGTCACCTGCAAAGAGCTTTCCCTGCACCCCTTCCTGTTCCTCCAGGGAAGACTCCTCCTGTTCAGCAATTTCGACCTCCCACTGCTCAATCCTGTCGATGAGGCCGGCAACCCTTTTGCCGACTGTTTTGCGCTCAACGCGTAACTCCTCGAGCTGTTCCTTCAGCTTTGCACATTCCGAGTCCCGCTCGGCAAGATTTTTCTCAAGAGCCGCATACAGCCCCTGCAGTTTTTTATACTTTGCAAGCAGTTTATCAACGAACTGTTCCAGCCGGACAAGCTCTGCGTTATCTTCCATCATCCACCTCTTTTTCCTGGCAACACAAAGTTATAACTATTTGAAATTAAAAGAACTCATGCTTTAAATTACTACTATACTGAGCCCTCCGGCCAAGCGCAAGAGTTTTCATTGTCATTTACGGGCGCACTTACATCCTGGTATACTCCCAGCCCACCGGCCTGCCGTTTTGATACGGCAGGCAGCCATGAAAAAGACGCGGATCTCCATCAAATACCAGGGGCAGAAAATACCGGTCTCCCTCCCACATGGGCAGCGTTTCAAGAGAGTTGAGAGGATGCCAGCCAAGCACCCCCTCTTCGTTGGCATCACAGGGCAGACCGGAAAACCTTGTTACAAGAAAAATAAAACCCAGCCAGTTTTCACCGCTCGGGCCAAAACCCGTCCAGTTGACTGTGCCGCGCAGCTCAACCGTTTCACACTCTATGCCTGCCTCTTCCCTGATCTCCCGCAGCAGGCATGCCTGCACATCTTCATCAGGCTTCAGTTTTCCACCCAGACCGTTATACTTGCCACGGTGATGATCGTGGGGGCGCCGGTTGCGGTAAACAAGCAGAACTTCCTTTCCGTCCGGCGACAAGACATAGCCAAGGGTGGCGACTATCGGCTCATACATCGGCAATCCTCTCTGCTCCGTTTATTTCGGTTAACATTGTTTCAAACAATATGCTACAATACGGCACATGTATGTATCGAGTCAAAACAAACTTCTGTACGCATGCCTTGCCCTGCTTGCCGCTTTTTTCTCTCTCACCACGCGGAGTCACGCAGAAGAGCCATTCCCCCTGTACCCGAGCATCCGGACCAATGTCGCTTTCTGGGAGGACGTGTACAGCCGATACACGACCAGGCAGGGTATTCTGCATGACAAGGACAACCTTGCTGTTGTCTACACGGTAGTTGACCTCGTGGACTGGAACGCGCGAGGTGCTGCCCGAATCAACAAAAAGATGATCCGGCTGGCCCGGCATCGTTACAAAAAAATTCTCACGAACCTGGCCTCGGGCAGGAAACCTGTTACGGATGAGGAAAAAAGGGTGGCGGCCCTCTTTCCCGGCCACAGCCACCAGGCCTACAGCAGGGCCAGAAACAATATCCGCCTGCAGATAGGCCAGAAAGACCGTTTCCTTCGGGGAGTGATCCGGTCCGGGGCGTACATGCCGACCATCAAAAAAATTTTCCAGACATACCACCTGCCCTCCGAGCTGGCCTACCTGCCCCATGTTGAATCGTCCTTTAACCCGAAAGCCCACAGCAAGGCAGGAGCGTCCGGCCTCTGGCAGTTCACCAGGTCAACCGGCAGGCAGTACATGACCATCAACGACGTGGTGGACGAACGGAACGACCCCTACTTTTCCACGAAATCCGCCGCCCTGTTTTTAAAAAAGAATTTTGAACTGCTTGGCTCCTGGCCCCTTGCCATTACTGCGTACAACTACGGCCCATCCGGTATGCTCAGGGCAAAAAAAAAGGTGGGCGGCTATGAAAAAATCTTCAACAACCACAAAACCAGGATCTTTAAATTTGCTTCTCGCAACTTTTACTCGGAGTTTCTTGCCGCCCTGCGGGTTGCAAAACGGCTGGAGGCGGACAAGTCCACCATCATAGACCGGCCTGAAGCAACCATCTCCGTCCGCTTGAACGGCTATGTTGACCTGCCGGACCTGCTCCATCATTTCAGAATCCAGAAGGAAGACTTTTCGCGCCTGAACCCGGCCTTGAGAAAACCCGTACTGGACGGCAAAAAATACATCCCGAAAAATTTTCTTGTCCGGTTGCAGGCCAATGATCGCATCCGTTCCCTTGCCGCCGCAATGCCGTCCACCATGTACCGGTCCGAACAGATCCGGGACAAGGTCTATATTGTCCGCCGGGGTGACACGTCCGGCGCCATAGCCCGCCGGTACGGCATTTCACTCTCCGAGCTTATCCAGGCAAACGCCCTGGACAGGCGGGCGACCATCCGCATAGGCCAGAAACTCAAAATTCCCGGCACAAAGGCAGGCAGAGCAGATATAATTGTCCTGTCTGCCGGGTCCAAGAAGAAACCCCGCTGATCCGGTGCAGATATGCGTATAAAATCATTGACAAAAGTTTGCTGTTCATGATTAGTGAAACATATCAGGATCAGAAAAAAATGTTTATGCAAGGCTACAGATTTACCTTCTTCCGCGGGGAGACACTTTCCCGGCGCATGGCTTCAGCCGATGGCAGACACTGAGACAAAAAATACTTCGGAAAACAACAATACCAAAACCGGTATTATCCAGCAGTGGGCCTTCAGCTTCAAGCCGGATGAAGGCCCTCTGTCTGCCACCCTGCGCAGCTGGTTTCGGGTCATCCTCATCATGCTGCATGAGTTTTCAGAAACAGCGATATCGCTCCGTGCGTCGGCCCTGACCTATACAATCGTCCTTTCCATGGTCCCCATGCTGGCTATGAGTACCGCCGTGCTGAAAGGGCTGGGCAGTGACAATCAACTACGGCTTGCAGCGTACAAATTCATAGACCAGCTGGAACCCGAAGGGCAGCAGGCAGGAGCTGACACAGGCGCGGAAACCGATTCGCCTCCCCATGTTACGGAAACAGGCGAACCTGCAGACAGCGGGGAAGCCGCCCGGCAGGAAGACTCCCCGGTCAGCGCCCCGGCGCCGGAACAAAAAACTTCCGAGTCCCTGACCACCCACCTGCGCAATGCCGTTGATACTATTTTTGATTATGTTGACCAGACAAATTTTGCCGCCCTCGGGGCCTTCGGCATTATCGGACTTCTCCTGACCGTCATCCTGGTCTTAAGCACCATCGAAGATGCCATGAACGCTATCTGGCACACGAAAAAGGGGAGATCAGTCTTGCGTAAAATAATGGATTACCTGGCCCTGCTCATCCTGCTGCCGGTTTCCATCAATGTCGCCCTGGCCGGAGATGCCGTCATTGAATCTCCTGCGATTATGGCCCACCTGAGCACGGCGATCCCCTCGGAATGGGCGGTGAAAATGCTGCTTAAATTCCTGCCCTTTCTTTTTGTCATCCTCTCCCTCATGGTCATGTACCTCTTTTTCCCCAACGTCAAGGTCAAGACCTCCTCCGCCTGTATCGGCGCTGTCTTTGCCGGGTTTTTCTGGCTCCTGGTCCAGAAGGTGTATATTGTTCTGCAGATCGGGGTGGCGAAGTACAATGCCATTTACGGCTCCTTTGCCACTGTGCCGCTGTTCCTTATCTGGGTTCAGTTAGGCTGGACGTTCATCCTCCTGGGCGCTTCGCTTGCCTATGCCGTTCAGAACCGCAACCAGTACCACCTGCCCGGCACGGCAGTCTCTCCGCAGAGAAACCTGCAGTTAGCCTTTGATATCCTCAACACCATATACGCAAATTACAGCCTGAAAAAACAGACATCTCTTGATGATCTTGTCGAGGCCAACACGGGTGATCTGCCCGGTGACATACAGGAGATTACGGAAAAACTTGCCAGGGGAAACCTGGTGCGGCGGATAGACGACAATAACAGGTCGTATGTCCCGGCCGCACCTTCGGAAGTCATTGACCCGCGCGAAATTGTGCGACTTATCCTCGGCCGTGAAGCGATCCCGACCGTGGGGGGAGAGCTTTCAGACAAGGTTATAAGGGCTGCGGAAAAAGCGATTCCGCCAGAGGCTTTTCCGGTCCCTGCGCCTGAAGAGGCCCCTGCAGAAAATAAAAGTGGTGTGCACGTTGAAACAGATGAAAAAGCATCATAAATTTTCAATCTGGTACTTCATCATCGGTATCTGGCTGGTCCTGCTGATGCAGAATTATATCGCCACCTCCTCTGCCGTCAAAACCATTCCATACAGTGAATTCATCCTCTACCTGGAACAGGGGAAGGTGGCTGAAATCGCCATCTCGGAAAACATGATCAAGGGCCGCCTGAACCCGGAGACAGAGGGCGGCAGGGAACAGTACTTCAGGACAGTCAGGGTTGACCCGAAAACATCTGAACTGCTTGACAAGTATCATGTCAAGTATTCGGGAACCATTGAATCCACGCTGCTCCGGGACATTCTTTCCTGGGTCCTGCCGGTCTTTATTTTCCTGGGGGTCTGGTTTTTCCTCATGAAAAAAATGATGCCCCAGCAGCCCGGCTTCATGTCTCTTGGCAAAAACAAGGCCAAGATATACAAACAGGAAGACACCGGCATTACCTTCGAGGATGTGGCCGGCGTCGAAGAGGCCCAGGTCGAGCTGGAAGAGGTTATCGACTTTCTGAAAAACCCTGACAAATTTTCCGAATTCGGCGGCCAGATGCCCAAGGGCCTGCTCCTTGTCGGACCGCCGGGCACGGGAAAAACCCTGCTTGCCAAGGCAGTCGCCGGCGAGAGCAACGTGCCCTTTTACAGCATCAGCGGCTCCGAATTTGTGGAAATGTTTGTCGGCCTGGGTGCGGCGCGGGTGCGGGACCTGTTTGAAGAGGCCAAGAAAAACTCGCCCTGCATCATCTTTATCGACGAACTGGACGCCCTGGGCAAGGCAAGGGGCGTCGGCGGCTACGGCGGCCACGATGAACGCGAACAGACCCTGAACCAGCTCCTTGTCGAGATGGACGGCTTTGACTCCAACGTGGGGGTTATCCTGATGGCCGCGACCAACCGGCCCGAGGTGCTCGATCCTGCCCTGCTGCGGCCCGGCCGGTTCGACAGACAGGTCCTGGTTGACCGCCCGGACAAAGAGGGCAGAAAAAAGATCCTTGAAATCCACCTGAAAAAAATCAAGCGGGCAGGTGATCTTGACCTTGACAAGCTGGCAGCCATGACCGCCGGCATGGTGGGCGCCGACCTTGCCAACCTGGTCAACGAAGCGACTCTCCTGGCTGTCCGTGGCAAGGAGGACAAGGTGGAAATGGTCCAGTTTGAGGAGGCGGTTGAACGGATAGTGGCCGGCCTGGAAAAGAAAAACCGGTTGATCAATCCCAGGGAACGGACCATTGTCGCCTACCATGAGCTCGGCCATGCCGTTGTCTCCATGTCCCTGCCGGACACGGACCCGGTGCAGAAAATCACCATCGTTCCCCGGGGAATCGCCGCCCTCGGCTATACCATGCAGCTGCCGACCGAGGACCGCTACCTGCTGAGCAAAACCGAGCTGCTGAACAAGATTACCATCCTGCTTGGCGGCAGGGCGGCGGAGCTGATCATTTTCAACGAGGTTTCCACCGGCGCCCACAATGACCTGGCCAAGGCAACCGATATTGCCCGCTCCATGATCATTGAATACGGTATGAGCGAACGGCTGGGCCAGGTGTACCTCAAAGGTGATCCTGCGTCTCCGTTTCTGCAGCCAGGCCAGTACATGCCGGGGGAATACAGCGCAGAGACCTCCCGCATGATCGACGAAGAGATACGCCAGATTATCGATGCACAGTATCAGGTAGCCCTGGAGATTCTCAAAAACAGGAAAGACTCCCTGGAAAAAGCGGTGAAAATACTTCTTGAAAAAGAAAAAATCTCCGGTGACGAACTGAAAGAAATCCTGGCAGAGGAGAACGAAAAAATGGAAAAACCCGGTCAACCCGGGTGATCGCTGCACATGACCGCCACCGGTTCAGGTCTCAGAGAAACTCCATCCCTGCAAAATTCGCAACCAGCGGGTAGGCCAGCAGACCCACTGCCAGCCAGAAAACAGCCTGCAGCCCGTGATGCCGCCAAGAATTCATGACAATGCCCGGATTCAGGATGCCGGTCAGAAGGCAGGCACCGGACAACGGAAGCAGGGAAAGGTAGGCTGTCTGACTGCCCCGCTGCTGATACAGCAGGTAAACATGGGCTGCGACAACGGCAAAAAGAAGAGTATAGACTGCCGCAACACCGGGAGTGACAACTTTTCCTGTGCGACGCATTGCTTCTTCAACCCCGGGCCGTTCAAAACAAACCAGCCCATGTCCCAGGAGAGATCCGCTCAGCCCGGCCATACCATTAACGATAATATCCCTCCACCCGTAAAAACGCAGTGAATGGAGCCCCTGCAGCATCTCATCGTGGACCCCGTACAGCATGGTTACCAGAACGGTGAACAGAGTCAGTCTCGAACCCTGCAACCGGTGACTGAGGGTATAGCGGACAGCAAAAGACAGGACGATATATTCAGCCACGTGTATCCGCTTGATCGGTACATGCTGGTCAGGAATCGCAAGGGAAAAAAATGCCGCCACGATACCAAGCCCCAGGAAAAGAAATTTGATCCTGTATCCATGGTTAACCCGGGAAACAAAGCGGCAGGCAATGACCACCAGCACCGCGAGTGTGACCATGACGGGCAGGGTTTCGGCCATGAAGCCGGGCCCCAGCTGTTTCCTCAACCAGGCCCAGAACTGGAACATGTTGACATAACCGACGACAATCGCAAAACTCGCCGCGTGCAGAAAAAAAAGTCGGATTCCCGGGCAGGAATCCTGGGACTGCTTTAAACCCTGTGAAACCACGTCTCTATTTCCCGTTGTGAAAACACCTTGACTACCGGGCGGCCATGCGGGCAGTGCGAGAAATATTCGCTCGCCTGCATCTGGACCAGCAGCTGAAGCATTTCTTCCGGTGCCAGCCTGTCGCCTGCCTTGACCGCGCCCCTGCAGGCCATTGAGGCCAGCAGGGCATCTATCCGTCCGGCGATATTGCCCGCCTTTCGACGGGCCCCGGAACGCAGGATGCCCAGGGTTTCCAACAACAGTTCAGCCGGATCGACATTTTTTATTAGAGCCGGGACAGACTTGATCACCCAGGTTTCTTCACCAAAATGGTCAACAATAAAACCAAGCCGCTCAATTTCTTCGTCATGTTTTTCCAGCGTTTCCGCCTGTTCATGAGCAACTTCGACTGAAACAGGAAACAGCAGGCTCTGGCGAGGAATTTTCTGTTCATGGTACGCGCTGCTGAGTTGCTGGTAGAGTATTCTTTCATGGGCCGCATGCTGATCAATGACGACAAGCTGTCCATTGCTCTCACACAGAAGGTAAAGCTGAAAAAGCTGCCCCACAATAGTCAGGCCGGAAAAATCAATTGCCCCTTCTTCCGATTCTTGGTCCAAAATCGGTCCCGATGCACGGGAAGGAACGTGAAACTCGGGTGACGGTTCCGCTGATATCTCCCGGTGAAATGAGACACGGCAGGATGGTGAAGGTGTTTTTGCGGAAACCGTTCCCTGTACAGTTTCAGATACTGAGAACCCGGGGGGCTCAATCCCTGGAGAAGGCTGCTGCACATGGGAATCCCGGGAGGCGGAAAAAGAGGGGACGGTAAAAATGTCCGAACGGACCTGGTCCTGGTACACTCTGATGGAAGTGGCTACGGCCTGTCCAATAGATGTATGGATATCCCTGGAACGGCGGAACCGAATCTCCTGCTTGGCCGGGTGGACATTCACGTCAACCTGCTGCGCGGGAAGTTCAAGGCAGATTATCCCGGCGGGCGACTGCCCTTTCATCAGGAACCCCCGCAATCCCTCCATAACAGCATGTCGCACCATCCTGTCCTGAATCGGACGACCGTTGACCAGGATGCGAAGCCTGTTCGTCCTGGACGAGGAAAACTCCGGCGGCAGCAGAAAACCACTGATGCGCAGACCTTGGTCATCATCGGTGCGAGAATCAAGACCAAGCAGATGTTCCGCTCTGTACCGGAACACATCCCGGACCCTCTGCTCC
>JAJRVA010000210.1 GCA_024277485.1 Deltaproteobacteria bacterium
ACAGGTGGTAATGATTTCCGTTGTCTTGTGGGAAACCGGCCTGGTGAAATAGTGAGGATTGGCAGGTGTTACCAGTATTTCGTGTCCTTCCATGTCAAGTTTTTTTACCAGCCAGCTCCTGGCCATGTGGAGATAAACCGCCCCGGGATGACACTCCTTGAGGGCGCGCAGACCGTCAATCTCCCCGATAATTTCCTGGTTGTCCGAGCGCCTGATGTGATACCGTGTTCCGCCGCCGCGAAGACTGACGTCCCGCTGTGGATATTTTCTTGCTGAAAACCAGGTGTTGCCGTCGGCCGAACACAGGAGCTTCCCTTCCAGGGTAAGTGTGTCCAGCAGTCTCCGGTTTCCGGTCAAACAGAGCGGGTCATCCGCTGTCAGGGGTGCCTCGGCTGCAGCGCAGGTAAGGTGCTGCCCGGTAATAATCGGGTTGTCAGGGTTAATGATGATCGACTCGATGTCGCGGGAAAAGAAATCATCAGGATGACGCATGAAATACTGATCCAGCGCGTCTTCGTTTCCCACCAGGATAACCAGGGATTCCTGCCGGCTGCGGCCGACCCTGCCGGCCCTCTGCCATGTTGCCATCATGGAGCCCGGATACCCGACCAGGATGCAGATGTCCAGGTTGCCGATGTCAATGCCTAATTCCAGTGCGGATGTGGAGATGACCCCAAGCAGTGAGCCGTCGGCAAGTCTCTGCTCTATCTCACGCCGCTGCTCCGGCAGGAAACCGGCCCTGTATGAGGCGATCTTGTCCCTGAAGTCGGCGATGCGCTTGCCGGTCCACATGGTGATCAGTTCCGTCATTTTCCTGGACTGGGTATAGACAATGGTACGCAGGCCCCTTTTCACCGCCGCCTCAAGCAGCATGGTGGCGGTATATGGTGCCGAGTCAAGAGGGTTGAGCAGGGCAATGTTTTTTGGCGGCCTGGGGGTTCCCGAGCTGGTGATGATTTCAACCGGTCCGCTGATGACGCCTTCTCCCAGTTCTTTCGGATTGCCGATCGTTGCGGACGAGAGAATGAAGACAGGATTTGAGCCGTACAGCCGGCAGATTCTCTTGAGTCTCCTGATGACCCAGGCCATGTGAGAGCCGAAGACACCGCGGTAGGTGTGGACTTCGTCGATGACCACATGGGTCAGGTTGCTGAACAGGCTGCCCCAGAGGTCGTGATAGGGGAGCAGGGCCATATGCAGCATGTCCGGGTTGGTGACCAGGATGCCGGGAAGGTTTTCCCTGATTTTTTTTCGCTGGTAGGCGGAAGTGTCGCCGTCATATATCGCGGCGGCAGTTCTGCCACGCATATCGAAATACTCGGGCAGGTGAACAGCCAGGGCTTCAATGTTCCCGACCTGGTCCTGGGCCAGGGCCTTCAGGGGGAAAAGGTACAGCGCTTTTGCGTGCGGGCTGGCCATTAAACTGCTGAAGACCGGCAGGGTGTAGATCAGGTATTTCCCACTGGCGGTGGGAGTTGCAACCAGAATATTTTTTTGGCGGAGGACCAGGTCAATAGCCCTGGCCTGGTGGGAATAGAGTCTGCTGATGCCGTTTTCTGCAAGCGCTTCCAGGAGGGCTTGCGGCAGGCCGGATCCAGCCTGCCCAAAGTCCGGTGCTGAGGCAGGGAATGTGCGCCGGCCCACGACCTGGGGGCCGTATCGTTCCGACTTCAGAAGTGATGACAGGTATTCCCGTACAGTGCCGTTTCCGGGAGTCATATTGTGGACGGCTCTACTTTAAGGTTTATCATTGAAGGTATTTATTTTATCATTGTCTGATGAGCAGAAGATTATGTGTTCTGAAACAACCTGGAGATAGTTTACTTCAACCGGAAGCCTGAAAAATGATTACACTTGCAACCCTTGGTCCAGTTAATTCACATTCCTGGCAGGCGGCGGTGCAGTACGCGCCTGACGCCAGGATAAAAACCTACCCGCATACCAGCGCCCTGATAAAGGCCTTTTCAGGCAAGGAGGTTGAGCTGGCCATTGTGCCCATTTATAACACCAGGGAGGGGGAGAATAAAGAGTATTTCAGGCTTTTTGATAATATTAAGTCAGGTTACTGGATAGACAATATCGTTCTGCCGTCCTACCTGTCTCTCGGCGTTGCAGATCTTGATGTGCAGCGCGAAGATCTGCGTATGCTGGTGGGCAAGGGTTCGGTTTTTCGTCAGTGCGAGGAATACATTGGAGAAACGTTCCCGGAGCTGTCACTGCTGAATGTGCAGGATATTGAAACGGCCATCCGTGAGATCAGGGAGCAGGGGCTTTCCGACCGGGGGGTCATTGATACCGGGGCCATGTTGAAATCACACGGCCTGCACATCCTTGAACTGGAAGTGGCTGCGCATAACCGCACCAGGTATGCTGTTCTGGGTCCGGAACTTGCGGTGGAGACAGGCTATGACGCAACGGCCTTCATCACCAGGCCTCTTGATGACCGGGTCGGTATACTGGTGGATATTTTAAGCGAATTTTCCAGGCGGGGAATAAATATCCTGGATATGCGCTCGGAGAGCGATATCAAGACCCAGAAACTGCAGATATACATCGAGGCCGAGGGACATATCCAGGATGAGGTCGTTGCCAGGGCCATCGAGCACATGGAAAACAGGGTGATCGGCAAACCGGGATCAGTCAGGCTGCTGGGCAGCTTTCCCCGGGTGGACATGCGGACCAAGTATATCAGGTCGTGCGGATTTATCGGTACCGGGGACATGAGCCGCTGGTTTGCCGACCGGTTGGAAAATGAGGGGTACCGGATTCTCCTGACAGGCCGGTCCACCGACATGCGGCCTGAAGAAATGGTCCGCCAGGTCGATGTGGTGGTGGTCTGCGTCCCCATCAGCGCCACGGTGGAAACCGTACAAAAGTATGGTCCCCTGATAGGACCCGGCAAAGCTCTTGTTCTGCTGGCCGGTGAATCTGAGAAAACCCTGAACACAGCCCTTGAGGCGACCGGCGAGGATGTCGAGGTCATGCTGGTGCATAATCTCTGGGGGCCCCAGGCGGCAACCATGAAGGACAAGAACGCCATTGTTGTCCGTACTGCACGGAGCGGCAGGCTGTGTACGGAGTTTGAAACTTTTCTGTACAAGCATGGTGCGGCTATTTACCAGGACTCTGCTGTCCGGCACGACCTGCTCATGGGCATCGGCCAGAAACTGCCCACGGTTGTTTCCGTTGCCCTGGCAATGACCCTGTATGAGAACGGCATCACGAGCGAAGATATCGACAGCCACTGCACCCTGACCTCCCTGTATCCGATCCTGGCCATGGCCCGGGCGCACTCGCAGAATCCCAGGACGTATGCGGAAATATTGTCCACCAGCGGCGACAGCCGACGCATTGTGCATGATTTTGCCAAGAATTTTCGCAGAGTCATGGAAATGGCGGATGAATCGCGTATTTCGGAGCTCTGCGACCTGATTGCCGAAAACAGGGAACATCTCAGCGGGGACTTTTTGCAGTCCCGGATGCGGCAGGCCAAGGCTGTTGACGGAGTACTCGGCAAAATGATCTGAAAGGTCGCTGATGCTGCAACGCAGTCTCGTGGCCGGTACTATTTGACCCTGGTGGTTGACCTGGGCACAGGGCATGGTTAGTGTTGCTGGTGTCCGTACCTTACTCAAGAAATTTTTGGAGCATGCAAATTTAATGAAATTAAAATCCGTGTCAGTCTTTGATCTTCTGGAAGAGGAGCATTTCTGCCCTCACTGTAATGTGAAATTGACCCTGTGCCACGCCCCGCCCATCCATGTCGGCGATGGATTAGGCTGGGGATCGGAATACCTTTTTATCTGTCTCAATGACGAGTGTTGTCTTTTTGTCGACGGCTGGAAAAACATCGAAAACAATTACGGTCATGTGGGTTCATACCGGCACATGAAACTGCCTGACAGCGATGAAACGTATAACATGATGGTGGCCGGCCGGCAGGCCTTTACAGGGAGCATTGTCGATCCTGACCTCATCCGGCAGCAGAACGAGAGATACCGGAAGGACAAGGATGCCATTGCACAGCTCAAGACCTGTGTTGAAGAAAAAAACATTGAGCCGCCGCTTTATCTCCTGCTGAGTGAACATATCAGTACTGATACCAGGAAACGTGCCCTGGAAGTCCTGACAGCCATTAATGATGTGGCCTGTATCGAACCGCTTCGCAACCAGGAGTTCAGGGACTCATACCTTGAACAGGATGTGAACATGGCTGTTTCCTCCATCCTGCGTTCTAATTATCTCAGGGAATGCCCCTACTGTGCCGAACTGGTCAAGGCCCGGGCGAAACTCTGCAAACATTGCAACAGGGACCTTGGTTGAGCACCGACTTTCGTTTTTGATCATAAAGTAGATAACGTTGTGTTTTCATTTACTTAAAACATGTAAGTGGTCAGGGGCGCCGCAGATTCGTGCAGGCGCGACTGGTCGCCATAGCCCCTCTATGCGGACAGTCGCGACCGTGCGAAGAAGCGGTGCTCCTGACCACTTACCGACTTTCTGCTTGCCAAACAGACCGCTTGCGGGTATATAAGGGTCGCGCGTGGTGGGAGTAGCTCAGCTGGTGGTAGCACCTGGTTGTGGCCCAGGAGGTCGTGGGTTCAAGTCCCATCTCTCACCCCAGGAAAAATACAAGGGATTCAGTAAGTTGGGCTGAATCCCTTTTTGTTTATTCTGCTTGTCCCATATACTGTCCCATTTCTGTTCAGGACGAATTCCACACATAGGGCATAATCATGAGTAAAAACATTTTTTGTGTTAATTGCTTTAGCAGGTTTTTATGAATTTTGTTTTTTTTTAATTCGATCAGTGACGAAGACAGCAACAAGCCTCACTACTGTTGTGCTGCCAATTGCTATGGCCGTTTTCTCAGAATCAAGGGAAAGGGCAATAATACAAGTAACAAAAGCAAGAACAGCTATACCGAAACCATATTTTTGACCTCTTTTGCCTTCTGTTCCATATCCCTTTGATGTGCTGCGTCCTGTTCTGCCATTGTCAAAATTCTTTCGGCAGATAGAGACTATGTCTTCATACCCCTGTAGTGTGCTGGGATGAGGAATAGGTCCTGAGAATTCAGCTTTTACAGCGCACGTTAAATTTATGCTAATTTTCAAGTTGCTCATATAGGCTGAGTATTTCCTGTTCATTTCAGATAATCAAGAACTCTACGTGGCGCAAAGCTAAGCCCGCGCATTTTTTGAGCAATATTGTTGACGCCTTTACTCTTGAGGAGACCAACCGCAAAGGGTCCTCAATCTGGCGGAAAAAATCTGGAAGAGATCGCATTTGATCGGCGGTAAGTTTCATTTTTGTTTCTCCTGTTGCACACTGGTTGGCAAGTGAAGAGCGAGATAAAAGTAGACGAGCATTGCGCTGCAATAACCGGACAAAGACAAGTTTCGGGAGTTTGGCGTGTGTTGCTGTAACCATTGCGGATTCTCTGATACCCCTTTGTTTCGCCGACCAGATTCCAGTTCGCGGCTTTCTTCTGTTTGTTGAACGGGGCGAACGACAACTTGAGATAAATCCACAGTAATTTTCGCATGTTATTTCCAGCTTGATAAAACTGTATCACATCTACGGGAAAATGTTCAGGTTGAAAAACAAGTGGTTGGAATTGTATTAAGAACTGGG
>JAJRVA010000015.1 GCA_024277485.1 Deltaproteobacteria bacterium
CGGCAAAATCCGGTTTATCCGTGTGCATGCCGGGCCCTACTGCTCAAGAGCAAACTCGTAAGGGAGTTCGGAACGGTCAAGATGCTTGAATATCTTCTTCAGTGCCGACAGGTCAAGCACGGTGAAGTTGATCTCCCATGCGGGTGTCGTGTTCGGCCTGTCGGTCAGTTTGATGATATCATCGATCTTCATTTCATTCGGCGCCACCGACAGCAGCATGAACATCCGCTGCCTGTTGGCGGCAAAGACTATGACTTTCTGCGGTTTCACAATCCTGGTTTTTTTCATGTCCCAGCGCACTTCCACAGCATCCTCGCGCTGGAACTTGATCCTGGGCAGCCGGTTGCAGTCCCTCCGGTGCAGGGAGAGCCCCCGCTCGCTGAGCAGCCCGAAAATACCCTTGTCAAGAGGGGTCGGCCTGCAGCAGGCCGATGATTTGACCACAACCGGGTCAAGGGTCGTCAGCTCTATCCGGTTAAAAACTCCTGTCGGCAGCTGCAGTGTTTCACGGTCCGCATAGAGTCCGTTTCGTATTTCAAAGATAAATTCACGCAGCCGGATCTTGCCGGTACCGATCTGCAGGTACAGGTCTTCAAGGTCACTGATATTGAAATACTCAAGGATATCTTTCACCTCTTCCTTGAGAAGTATCTCAAAGGGAAGACCGTAGCGCCGCATCTCCTGCTGCAACACGGAGCGGCCGATGACCGCGCTGACATCCCTGCGGCGCTGCCGAAACGTCTTGGCCAGTTCAGACCTTGCCCTCGGGGTCTGGCAGAGGAGCTGAATGTCCGGATCAAACCTGATGGGTTTGCTCTGCCGGACGATCTTGACGACATCGCCGTCTTGCAAGACATGATCAGGCAGCACCCTGCGGTTTCCTATCATGGCTGCGATACAGGAATGGCCGATGGCGGTATGCACGCTGAAGGCAAAATCCAGCACAATCGAGTTCACCGGCAGACAGACCAGGTCTCCCTGGGGAGTGTAGGTGTAAATCTCCTTGCGCCCTCCGGCAGCAATCAGGTCGCGATACGAGACCGATTCATCACTGCCCAGGATATCAAACATCTCCTGCAGTCCCTTGATGTAGCGACCCCGTTTTTTTTCCGATGTCCAGAAGCGGACCAGGCCACGCTGGGCCCGGCGGGCCATCTCCTCGGTCCGGATCTTGAACAGGTATTTCTTGCCGTGAATATTGGCCCGGGCATGCAGCCCCTGGTAGCCGGAAGGCTTGGGGTTGGCGACAAAGTCCCGTATGGTGCGGGGAATAGGCGGGAATATCCGGTTCAGGGTTCCAAGCGCCGCATAGCAGGACTTTCTGGTATCGGCAATGATCAGGATCTCCTGGGGACTTTCTATCTCCTTGATCAGGATATGGTTCCTTGCGTCGTAATATCCCCAGAGGCCCTTGGTCCGGACGGTTACCTCCGCCTTGATCTCATCCTCTTCCAGGGCATGGCTGACCTGTTGCACAATGTCCCTGGCCACGCTGTCACGCTTCAGTTTATCAATATGAACCTGCAGTTTGCTCCCCTTCCTGGGGAACTTGAATGCCAGGGCCAGATTGTACATCTCGCGCTTGATTGCAAACAGCCCTAAAATTGTTGCCAGAGGGGCATATATGTCAAGGGTTTCATCCGCGACTTTCTGCCGTTTATGGCGGGGCATTGAGGACAGGGTGCGGAGATTATGCAGCCGGTCAGCCAGCTTGACGATCATCACCTCGGGCCTGGCAGCGGCCCCGCTGAATATTTTTCGATGAACAAGCTTCTGGAATGTCTGTTTATCCCCGGTATAATGCGTTACCTTGGTGCACCCGTCAACAATCGCTTCCACATTCTGACCGAATTTTTCCCGGACCAGTTCCGGGGTAACATACTCGACATCTTCCACAGTATCGTGCAGGAGGGCTGCCGCAAGGATCTCGGCATTGTGAATGTCAAGCTCTTCGGCAAGGATGCGGGCTACATTGCAGGGATGCATGATATAGGGATCACCGGAACGGCGCCACTGGTCCCCATGTGCTTCAAGGGCGAAATCCAGTGAGTCCCAGAAAACTTTTGTTTCAGGGCCGGAACCGATGAACTGTAACATGGTCTGCCGATATGCCGCGATATCAAACTTTCTGTTCTGCATACGTGTTATGAAACCGATTGTACCCTTTTTCTTCCCTTACTTCGTAAATAGTGTAAAGTAGTGTCACCCGTTGCTGCACAAAAAGACGGTTCATGCTCTTTGTAGCAGATGTTCCTGCGGGAACAAAGTGAAATTGTTGGTTTTGCAGCTAATACGGCTGCAAGGAGCCGCGGCAGTGGAGGATGTCCACGGAACCCGGTTGAATTCTCAGTGCCGGGACATCCATGGAACCTGTATCACTCTCCACATGCACTCCAGCAACCTGCCAGGTGCTTTTTCATGTTCGGGTATAAACGATAATACTTTCATCTTCATTCACAATATAATTCTCATGGGAAAAAAACGTTCTTCCACCTATCGCAAAATACGATCCGGCCCCGGAAATCGCCGCAAACAGCCTGGAAAGAGGGACAGCCAGGCGCTTCTTGTCGATTCCATCCTCGCCTTTCTGGCCGGCGCCCCGGAACCTGTCGGCCTGGGCAGAATCCTCCAGGTACTCGACCTGCCAAGAAAACACCGGAAACCGATAAATAATATCCTGGACAGGCTTGTGAAAAGCGGCGGGATTGAACGCCGCGGGCAAAAATACCTGCTCACGGGGGACAGCGGTCTGGCAGAGGCGGTGGTGGACCTGAACAGCAGAGGGTTCGGCTTTGCCGTTATGGAAGGCGCCCCGCCGGGGCAGAAAGACCCATATATCGCCAAAGCTCACCTCAACGGGGCCAGCCATGGCGACCGGGTCCTGGTCAGGATAACAGGAACGTCCAGGGGCAGGACAGAGGCACGGGTCGTCAAGATTATCACAAGGGGTATCACCAGGCTCTGCGGCATCTACACCTCGGGAGGCAAGACAGGATACATAACCCCTGACAATGACCGCCTGCCTTTCACCCTCCTGGTCAGGAAAAAGAACAACCTGGGTGCGCAGGACAACCTGGCCGTCCTGGCGGAGATCACTGACTACGGCACGGGCGGACGCTCTCCCGAGGGAAGAATCCTGGAAATCCTTGGTGATCCGAACACGGTGGACGTGCAGATTCGCATGGCTGTCGAACAGTTTGAACTGCCTGTCGCCTTTCCGGAAAACGTTGTCCGGGAAGTACGCCGGCTGGAACCCCTGACAGTATGTGATAAGAAAAGGCAAGACCTGCGCCATATTGAACATGTGACCATAGACGGAGAGAGCGCCAAAGACTTTGATGATGCCATTGCGGTCGAGAAAACAAAAAAAGGATACACACTCTATGTTTCCATTGCCGATGTCAGCCATTATGTCACCACAGGCTCGGCCATTGACATCGAGGCATACCGTCGGGGAACAAGTGTCTATTTCCCTGACAGGGTCATTCCCATGCTGCCGGAACGTCTGTCCAATGACCTGTGCAGTCTTGTTCCTGATGCAGATCGTCCTGCCTTCACGGCCATCCTTGCATTCGATACAAAGGGCAGGAGAACCGGCGCGCAGTTCTGCAAAAGCATGATCAGAAGCCACCGGCGATTCACCTATACGACTGTCCGCAAGATCCTGTATGACCGTTTGGCCAGGGAGAGAAAAGCATCCCATTCCCTGCTGCCCATGCTGGAAAATGCCAAAAAGCTGGCCGCCCTGCTACAGCGGAAAAGGATGGAGCGCGGTTCCATCGGCTTCAATATCCCCGAGGCTGATATTCTCCTCAAAGGCAACAAGATCGATGACATTAAACGGGCCGAAAGAAACCAGGCCCACCTGCTCATCGAAGAATTCATGTTAGCCGCAAACGAGGCTGTAGCCGAAACCATGGACAGGAAACACCGGCCGGTGCTGTACCCCATCCACGAAAAGCCGGACCCGGCGACGGTGGAAACATTTACCGAGGCGGCCATATCCATGGGACTGCAGCTTCCCCGCACCGAGGTTACGCCGGCCTGGTTTGCCGGAGTAATACAAAAAGCCGCCGACACCCCGACGGAATACGTGATCAACAACCTGATGCTCCGCACCATGCAGCAGGCACGTTACGCCCCGCAGAACGCCGGCCACTTCGGCCTTGCCGCGGAACACTATCTCCACTTCACCTCTCCGATCCGCCGCTATCCGGACCTGGTGGCACACCGGGCTTTGCAGAACCTTCTTACCGAAAGTGGCAAACCTGGCCTGCAGGTGCTGCCGGAAAAGGCAAAACTCGACGAGGCGGGCATCCATCTCTCCAGGCGTGAACGGATTGCCGTTGACGTGGAGAGAAACTGCCGGGCACGGCTCAGCGCCCTGTTCCTGCTCGAGCACACAGGGGAAGAATTTGACGGAATCATCTCCGGAGTGGCCTCCTTCGGCTTTTTTGTTGAGCTGCTCAACACCTTTATCAGCGGCGCCGTTGCGGTCCGTGACCTGCGGGACGACTATTTCATGTATGACAGCAGCGCCCATAAACTTGTCGGGGAACGGACCGGGAAAACCTACCAGATGGGCGATGTCATCAGGGTCAGGCTGGTCCACGTCGACATGATAAGCAAAAAGATCTCCTTTGTTCCTGTATCATAGATATCCCTGAAGCCAGGATCTGAAAATAGCCATAAATCGGCCTGAAACGGAGAAAATAAACTCAGTTTTCACACAGCACCCTTTACAGGAATCCCCTACTTTTCCATCCTGTTTTGTGATAAAATAAAAGAGAAACCTGAAGCGGAGCATCTCCTGCGGCTGCCTTCTTTCTCTTGACGAAGCAGGATTTATAAAATAAAAAAGAAACGCATGAGTTCCTGCATGATGTACAGTGAGCAGAATGCGGATGTTTTGCAGGAGACATTTAAACGTTTTATATATAAAAATACTATTGCGCGAGGATCGGTATGGAAGAAAATAGCTGGTACATGAATCTGCTGACAAGCCCATTTTTCCGTGGACTTTTAATTGGTCTTGCCGTTTGGCTCTTTTTCTGGATCCGGTCAATGCTCAGAATCCGTGAACTGTCAAAAAATGTAAGTAAACTGCGTGAACACCTGCACACCAAGCTGGAAATAGATTCCGCGGAAAACGAGCGGCGCAAGCAGGAGATCGACAAGTTGAAGCAGGAGCGTGACAATCTCCGCAACATGGTCCAGGTCATGAACCAGAAACCCGGCCGCCAGGAACTCCGCCAGACCCAGGTGTACCAGAGGGCCATTGATATCATGTTCGAGAAAGCTCCCGGCTTTGCTCCGGCCTGGCAGATTACCCTGAAGGAAGCGGAAGAGGAAATGCAGAATGCGGAGCGCGGGATCATCCCCTTCTTTAAACGTATGACCGGCACACCGGCCAGGGGCCATGAAGATTTTGAGACGGAACGCAAAAAGGCCCTTGAGCTCAAGGAACCGGAAAGCTCTTCCTGATACAGATCTTACAAGGTTGAAGGCTGAAGACTATGCGGCTGTAATCCAAAACACAACCTCACAGCCTTCAGCCTAAACAGCTGCAATCTATCCCGGCTTTATCCTCCTGTAAACACTTCATCATTTCGATTGGATATATCACCTCAGAAAGTTGGATCTTTTACAACAGACACGCCCCATGGTTGCTGAAAAAGAGCAACCGGGACCTGCGGAAGATTCGGCAATTATTATTGTCGGCCCCCGTTACCCGGAAAATATCGGCGCGTCAGCGCGTGTTGCCTTTAACTTCGGCATCAGTCAGCTCATCGTCGTTACAGGAGAGACGCACGATAAAGAACGGATCCTGAAGATGGCAACCCACAAGGCGGCCCATCTTATTCACAACATGGCTGTGTACGGGGACACATCTGATGCGGTGGCGCCTTTTCAATTTGTCGTCGGCACGACCGCCCGCCGGGGACGGCACCGCGTTCTTGAGCAGACCCCCAGAAAAGTCATGGCCGAACTTGCTCCGCTGGCCGAAGGCAGCAGGATCGCCCTGATGTTCGGGCCGGAAAATACCGGGCTGACCAACAGGGACCTGGACTTCTGCCAGTTCACCTCGACCATTCCCACGCAGGATTTTTCTTCACTTAACCTGGCCCAGGCCGTTGCCATTCACTGCTATGAACTGGCCATGGCTCTTCACTCCTCCACCGGCCGGAAAGTTGCCGATAGTGACTATGCCAACTCCCGCCAGCTGGAGGGCATGTTCAGTCATATAGAGGAAGCGCTGACAACGACCACATTTCTCGGGGAGCAGAACACGACATACTGGATGCGGAATATCAGGCAGTTTCTGAGCAGAGTCAGGGTAAAGAAAAAGGAAGCCAGCATGATACGGGGCATCTGCCGGAAATTCCTGTGGCATTAC
>JAJRVA010000211.1 GCA_024277485.1 Deltaproteobacteria bacterium
TAGCCTGCATATTTCACAAGTGTATTTGCGAGAGCGCATGTTGAGTGGAATTTACCAAAAGGTGTCTCCTCATTTTTTATTTTCATTTTGAGTCACCGAATTTCTGATTTTCAAGGTAAAAAAGTCGGCGCCTAATTCCGGGGACAGTATATATAATTATTGACACCCCCGGCAAGTGAAGGTAGTGTGTAATAATGTATGGTACGCATGGCAAAGGTTGTGGTACCCGGCATGCCTCATCACGTAACCCAGCGCGGTAATCGGCGTATGGATACATTCTCAGGCTGGTGAGGGCAACCTTCCTGATTCTCAAAACACAAAAGCCGGGCCCGGGGAAGAAATAATTAAATATGGCGTCCCTGGAAGTTGTGAGGCATGTGGAAAAAAATATATTGCAGTTATTCGTTTTGATGGACCTCTGTTCTTCGGCAATATCAGTTATCTTGAAGACGAGGTCTTGAAAATTGTCGTCAATATGCCAGACCTCAAGACCATTCATTTTAAGTGTAACGGTATAAATGATTTGGATACATCGGGCGAAAACGCTCTGGTACTCCTGGTAGAAAGGTTGCAGGCTGCCGGCTATGAGGTGTGTTTCAGTGGCTTAAAAGAGCAAATTGTCGATATTATACGCCGTACCGGATTACTTGCAAAAATTGGGGAAGACCATATCTTTCCGACCCTGGCCATGGCGCTGGACGCTTTCTGGGAAAAGACCCATGCTGGTTCAAAAGAAAAATCCTGTCCGTTAAAAAGGGTGGTTTCCTTATAGTGGCAACCAATGAATACGTTAAAAGACAATTTTCGGTCAGCCAAGATTATTCCCTTAACTTGATCAGAGGAATAAAAGAGATATCATGAATACCTTACTCAAATCCCGTGGCCATGTTGTTCTGCTTCTCCTGTTGTTCGCCCTCCTGCTGGGTTCCTGCACCCAGATGAAGGCCCTGCAGGTCCGCAGACAGGCACAGGAGCTCTATAACCAGGGACGCACCGAGGAGATTATCCCTCTGCTGGAGGAATTTTTGCCGGAGTTGCGCAAGCAACTCGGTCCGGAGCATGAATATGTGGCTGAGTGTCTCAACGGCCTGGGAATGACGTACGGCTGGGTGGCCAATGACTTTGCAAAATCAGAACGTGCCTTTCTGGAGGCCCTGGCTATCAGCGAAAAAATTTTCGGGCCGGAACACAAGTCAACCCTGCAGACAAAGAGTTTCCTGGGTATCCTGTACCTGGTGTCAGGCAAATCTTCCAAGGCGGAAAAGATTCTTGCCGAAGTGGTGGTAATCCAGGAAAAAGTGTTAGGGAACGAACATCCGGATACTGCGGAAAGCCGGATTACCCTTGGCCAGGTGTATATGCAGCGGGGGCACTACCAGGAAGCGGAACAGCTGTTCCTTCTTGCGTCCACATACGAGCAGCAGGAGGTAACAGCCCTGTATCCATCTCCGGCAGATGCTGTTTCTTCCCTGGGATCATTGTATTTACAGCTTGGAGACCATGAGCGGGCGAATCAATTTTTCATGCAGGCCCTGGAAATCAAAAGTAAGGCCTTTGGTAAGCAGCACTCCATGATTGCCCAGTCCTACAACTCCTTGGCCAACGTCGCCTCTGCACGGGACGATTATGAAACTGCGCGGCAGTATGCGGAGAAGGCCCTGGCCATCAGGAAAAAAGTCTTTGGTGAACAGCACGGCCTGGTTGGTGATTCCCTGCTGTTTCTTTCCCTGCTGGAGTTGCGGAACGGTGAAAAAGAGGCTGCTCTTGATTCCATCCAGCAGGCCGTTACCATGTTCAGCGAAGTTCTTGGTCCTGATAATCCCCGTACCCTGATGGCCCGCATGGTGGAAACCATGTGGTATTTACAGCAGGATGATTTTATGACCGTTGAGCAAAAATGCGAACAGATCCTGCTTGATCCAGCCATAAAGGAAAACAGGGAAATTCACTGGCTCACGTTGTTCCTGTACGGTACAAGCCTCGCCCGGCAGAATAAAACTGCTGCGGCAATATTTTTTGAGAAACAGGCGGTCAACATTATCCAGGAACTCCGGGGCCAGGTTTCCTCGTTCTCCCCGGCCCTGCAGAAAAGCTACCTGATGCCGCGAACCTCAGTATACCGGAAGCTTGCTGGACTCCTCATCGACCAGGGTCGCCTGGCGGAAGCCCGGCAGATTATAACCATGCTCAAGGAAGAAGAGTTCTCCGGTTATTTACGCGGTGCCCCGGCCGGGCTTGAAGCGTCTTCGACTCAGATCGCCTTTACCGTGGTCGAGGAAAACTGGGATAAACGTTACCTGGATGTCCAGAACAGGCTGGTAGATATCAGCAGGGAGGCCTCAGTTCTGCGAAAAAAACGCAGCCAGGGACTCAGCCCGCAGGAGGAGCAGAAACTCAAGCAATTACGTCAGGACCTCAAATTAGCCAAAACCGCGTACCGCCGTTTTCTTGAAACCCTGGATAAAGAACTGGCCTCGTACAGTGCCGAGCGCATACGGGAAATCAGCTCTAGGAACCTGGATAAACTGAAATCCATGCAGGGTGTCCTGCGTGAACTGAACGGTAATGCCGTGCTGATTCACTACCTGGAAACCGGCTCCACGCTGTACCTGATCCTGACCACCGACCAGGTACAGGTGGTCCGCCGTGTGGCAATCACGTCCAGTGAGTTGAATCGGCTGATCATGGACTTCCGGACGGAGCTGCAGAGTCCGGACGGTGAACCGCTTGAGAAGGCAGGGCAACTCTACAACATCCTCTTTGCTCCCCTTGCCGATGACGTGGAGCAGTCCGGAGCTGAGGTCCTGATGCTGTCCATGGACGGCCCTTTACGCTATCTTCCTGCCGCGGCGCTGCACGACGGCAGCCGCTATCTTATTGAAAAATATGCTGTGGTCCTCTTTACTGAGGCTGCCAAAGCCCGTCTTTTAAGCAGGCCGCCTTCTGAATTGAAATTTGCGGGTCTGGGCGTAACCAGGGCCTTTCCCGGTTTTGATTCGCTGCCGTCGGTCCAGGATGAGCTTGAATCCATCGTGGTAACGGATAAAGATGATCCGAACGGTGTCATGCAGGGCATCATTCTGCTGGACAAGGATTTTACCGGCGAAGCATTTATCAATGTGCTGGATGAAGGATACTCAGTTCTGCACATAGCCAGCCATTTTATCTTTAAACCGGGAACAGAGTATGACTCCTACCTGCTTCTTGGCGACGGCGCCACCTTCAGCCTTGCCGACATGTACGACGAAGACATTGATTTCAACGATGTTGAGCTTCTTACCCTGTCGGCCTGTGAAACCGGACTGGGCGCAGGAAGCGGCGACGGCAGGGAGATTGAAGGATTCGGGAGCCTGGCGCAGCGGCAGGGGGCCAAAACGGTTTTAGCCACCCTGTGGCCGGTTGCGGACATGAGTACGGCCCAGTTCATGCCGTACCTGTACGGTTCCCTCGCCCGCGGCAAAACCAGCAGGGCCAGTGCCCTACAGCTCACTCAGCAACATTTTATCCAGTCAGAACAGTTCAGCCACCCATTTTTCTGGGGATCGTTCATCCTGATGGGAAACTGGCTGTAAGCATGAATATGCCGGGAAAACTGTTCAGGAGTCGGTTACAGCCTGCATGAAACCAAGCCAGATCGGGGCAGCCGCTTCTCCGCCAGTGGATTCCCTGCCAAGTGTTTTTGAGCGATCATAACCGACCCAGACCCCGGTGGTGATTGCCGGGATATAACCGATGAACCAGGCGTCGCGGTTGTTGTCCGTGGTGCCTGTTTTGCCGGCACTGCCGGGGATACCGCGGGCCTTTTTCCCCGTCCCCTTATTGATGACTTCCTGCAGAAGGGTTGACACCTGCCCGGCGGTGGATGCTTTGATTACCTGCCTTTCTTTCACGCGGGGCACAGGCAGGTTTTTTCCCTTCCGGTCCCGGATCCGCGTGATTGCGACGGGGGGGACAAATTTTCCGTTGTTGGGGAACAGGGTATACGCACCGGTCATCTCCAACAGGGAAACGGGAGAGGATCCTAATGCCAGGGTCAGTTCAGGCCGCAGGGTGGATCGTATGCCGGCTTTCCTGGCAATCCGGATGACGGGCTTTATGCCTGTTTTCTGCAGCAGTTTGATGGTTACGATGTTACGGGAAAAGATCAGTCCGTCGGCAAGGGTGGTCGGGCCGTAATACCTGGTGCTGTAGTTTTTCGGTTTCCAGACGGAACCGTCCGGATTTTTGATGGAAAAGGGACTGTCTTCGATAACGTCTTCAGGAGAAAATCCTTTTTCAAAGGCTGCGGCATAGACAAAGGGTTTAAAGACCGATCCGGGCTGTCTTTTTGCCTGGACAGCCCGGTTAAACGGGCTGGCATTAAAATTATTGCCGCCGACCAGGGCGAGGATGTGACCGGTTCCGGACTCAATGGCAACCAGCGCCCCCTGTGGAGTTGTGCGTTGCCCTGTCTTTTTCTGAACCTGCCTGGTACCGTGGACAACTGTCTGCACCGCCCTGGCCTGCATGGAGCTGTCAAGTGTGGTTGTGACCACAAACCCTTCATGCAGGAGTCTGCGGCTGCCGAATTTTTTCTCAAGCAGGCTGCGCACATACTGGGTGAAATACCTGTTCTGTTTTTTTGTCTTGTTGAAATGCAGCGGATGGCTATATGCATTCCTTGCTTTTTCAGGTGTTATGATCTGTTCCTCGGCCATGCGGTTCAGGACGTAGCGCTGCCTGGCCCGGGCCCTGTCGAAATGGCGGATCGGCGAGTAGCGGCTTGGTGACTGCGGCAGGCCTGCAAGCAGGGCGATCTCGGCCAGGTTGAGCCTGGCCGCTGTTTTGCCGAAATAGGTCCGGGCAGCCGCCTCGACGCCGTACGCGCCCTCACCAAGGTAGATTTCATTCAGATAAATGGAGAGGACATCCTCCTTGCTCAGCATTTTGTCAAGGCGGTAGGCTAAAATGGCCTCTTTGACCTTGCGGAAATAACTTTTCTCCGGGGTCAGCATGAGAGCCCTGGTAACCTGCTGGGTAATGGTACTGCCGCCCTGGCTGCGGCGGCCCGACCGGATGTTGTTGATAAAGGCGCGGGCTATGGACCAGATATCAAGTCCGCCGTGCTCCCAGTAGCGCCCGTCCTCGGCTGCCACAAAGGCCTGGGGAATAAGGGGAGGGATTTTGTCATAGCTGAGGACAATTCTGTTCTGTTCAAAGATGGTGTCAATAATATTGCCCCGCCGGTCAAGGAGGGTGGTGGTGACCAGGGGACGGTAGTCATCAACGCTCCTGATGTCCGGTATGTCAAGGGAAAGAAACCAGGCCAGCCCGCTGCCGAGGCAGACGGTGGCAAGCCCCGCGATCACCAGGAGA
>JAJRVA010000212.1 GCA_024277485.1 Deltaproteobacteria bacterium
CTTGCCAGGGATGCGATCAGAAGCCTTTTACACAATAGAGACAACGTATGGGAGTCCCGTAATAAACGATAAAGGTCTGATGTACGCCTGGAACCCACATTTCCAGCTGCATTTTGAAACATATTCCCCTCCAGGCAATTGCTCAGTATTTGAAAAGTTGAAACATTCTATAAAAAAACCAACATAAAGCCAATTCTAATCTTTAAATATTTGATTTTTAGCCTGGTTCCTGTGCTGTGTACGAGGAATACTTCCGGAAAAGAGAAGGCAGGAGAGATGGTAACTCCTCACAGGACATGAAACTCATTGTTTTCAGTTACCTGAAAGCCTGTAAACGTAAAGACGGAAAAACAGCACCGGGCAAGTGTGTACCGTGATGACCACGCTGCCGCAACGAAGCAGCTTGCTGCCGTACCACTGTTTGAAAAAAAGCGATCCTACTTTGAGCCGCAGACAGGGCAGGCCTGCATTTTCAGGGGACGGGCCAGGCCGCTGCTTTCCAGCAGGGCATCGTTTTGAAAAATTTTCCGGGTCGGGCCGTCTGCGGTGATCCTGCCTTTGTGCAGGACGATTGTCCTCTCGCACAGGTCCATGGCCAGGTCCAGGTCATGGGTGGCGATGATTTTTGTATGGGTAAAGGTCTGCAGCAGGTCGATAAGCCGCTGCCTGGCCCTGGGATCAAGATTGGAACTGGGTTCATCCATGACCAGGATATCCGGTGACATGGCCAGGACTGTGGCAATGGCCACGGAGCGTTTCTCACCACCTGACAACCGGTAGGGTGGTCTGTCACCCAGGTGGGCGGCGCCTACCCGCAAAAGGGCCTCCATGGCCGCCGCTTCCGCTTCCGCCGGCGGCATGCCCAGGTTGAGAGGGCCGAATGCCACATCGTCAAGCACGGTCGGCATGAACAGCTGATCATCAGGATCCTGAAACACCATGCCCACTGAACGCCGGACAGCCTGCAGGTTTTTTCTTGTGATCGGGTAATCGCCTATGCGGACGGTCCCCTTTGCGGGCTCCAGGAAACCGTTCAGATGATGGAGCAGTGTTGACTTGCCGGCCCCGTTTTCACCGACCAGGGCCACGGACTCCCCGTGGGTGATTTGGAACGAAATATCCTGGATGCCGCAGTCGGATGAGGGGTAGGTATACCAGAGCGCGTCCGCCTTGACGATATGGTGACTCATGGGAAAAACTCCAGGGCGCTGCTTCCGATAATCTCGGGAATATTGTAGAGGCGGAAGAGCAGGAAAAGGGATGACCATCCAAGGACAAAACAAATGTCACGCCAGGTGATGGTCGTTTCGGTCATCACCCGGATGTGTCCGTCAAAGGCACGACAGAGCATGGCCAGGTGGATCCGCTCCGCCCGGCTGGTAGCCCGGAGCAGGAGATGGCCGACCATGGAGCCGAATGTTTTCAGGTTTGGCCCGGCAGAATCCAGGGACCGCAGGGTCCGGGCCCGGGACATGCGGACAGCCTCGTCAAGCAGGACAAAAAGATACCGGTACAGGAAAAGGAGCTGTACTACAAAAATCATCGGGACCCGGAGTTTTTCCAGGGCCAGGCACAGGCCGCTGAAACTGGTGACACCGATGAGCACCAGGGCCGTGCCTACAGTCAGGGCAAAGCGGAGCATTATGGAGCCAAAGGAAATCCAGCCCCCGCTGAGTCCGAACGGTCCGACATGCATGAGAACCGCCTGGTCAAAAAAAGGGTTGAACATCCCGATCAGGACGGCAAAGGGGGCAACAAGCAGGATTTTTTTCAAAAAATATCCTGCCGGGAGATTGGCCAGCGAGACAAGGGCAAAGGGATAGATGACAAAGGGAATGAGCTGGGCAATGGTGTACTTGTCAACCGAGACCACGGTGACGATAAACACCAGGGTTGTAATCAACTTGGCCCGGGGATCCAGCCGGTGAATCCGGCTTGTTCCCCGGGCCATGAGATCCAGGTTCCTGATATCGAGAAAATTTCGTTCAAGAAATGTCATGGACGCATATCAGGGCTGGTGTGGTTTCAGGCCCGGATCAGAACGTTTTTCCGGCAGACGTGTTGCGTCGTTTCAGCAACAGGCCGACGGTGCCGGCAATGAGCAAAGTGATAAATCCGCCGATCAGCCCGGCAGTGGACGTGCCGGCATCAACGGCAGGCCACTGTTCCTGAGCGTCTTCGGCCGCGCCGGCATCCTCATGCTCCGCCCCGGTCTTTTTGAAGCCGTAATCCGGCAGCACAGCTGTTTTTTCCTGCAGAGCTGCCAGGTCGCTGCGAATTCCCTGTGCAGGCGCATCCAGCTCCTCTTTTCCGGTAACACCATGGATGGACCATTCCAGCCCGTCGGGATGGGAAGAGGCAAACCAGGAGAGCGCCCCCCCGGTCAAAAGCGCCGCGACCAGAAGTCCTGCCACCACATTCCTGACACCAATACCCTTGAGGGGCTGCGCATCCATGGCAAACTGCAGTATCTCCGGACGGGCTTTCCAGACAAAGATAACCACGGTCGAGGTTACAATCCCTTCAACAATGCCGATGGCAAGATGGATCGGCTGCATGAGCAGAACAAAGGCGCTGAAAGGAAGCTCAGCAATACCGGAGGCAACAGTCTGTACAACAACGCCCAGGGA
>JAJRVA010000213.1 GCA_024277485.1 Deltaproteobacteria bacterium
AAACAACAAGGAAGCAAAGGTCAATTGGCAGTTTACCACGGATAATGCCCGGATAAAATTATCCCGCCTCTATCCGACACTCGATAGTTGACATGACACTAGTGGTTTACATCATACCTGTTTTTTCCTTAAGAAATATTATTGTTGCACTGTGTTGTATCGCTGTAACAGTTGGTTGTATTCTCCTTCTCAGGAGAAATTAAAGAGAAGAGTGAAAAGGGGACAGATTTATTTAATTGCGTCAAGAGAATAAAAGAGCCTGGTAGCCCTGCTTGAGCGAAGCGAAAGCAGAGAGAGTTCCGGGGACATGATACTGGAGTTCCGGGGACAGTATATAGAACTTTTAACGGTAAGTGACGGTATTGCGGAAATTACCCTTGAGAGTGGCGGCGCGCCTGTTGCCAATATGCCGATCTATGTGTTCAGCGCCGCCGGAAGCTATCTTGGCCTGACCAGAACAACTGATGCAGCAGGCCAGGTCCGGTTCAGGCTTCCTGAAGGCAGTTATAAATTCAGGGCCGATTATCAAAACAGTTGGACTGCACATGTTTGGTTGCGCATTGACAGCGGCCAAAGTCAGGTGGTACAATTTCCCTATGCATAGACGGAAATTCAGTTCTACGGTCATATTCCTGCTCTGTTTTTTCTGCACCGGTAATCTGCAGGCCTCAACCCCGTCCCCAATGGTTGTCGGCATGCAAAACAGTGTGCGTGCGCTTGACAGCGCCTGGAACATGGCATTACGCGATCTCCAGCAGAAAAAACGTGATGGTGTCCTGCAGGATACCGAGAAGAAGGACTATGCCAAATTCATCACCTTTCTCAGTACGAAAATAGGCGAATACTGTTCCACCCTTCGCAGGCAAGGAGGAGAACAGGCTGTGGCCGACCTGCCCTGCCCCGACGAATCCGCCATGACCTCAGGAGAGGAGATTTCCTTTTCCCCCACCAGGGCCGACCAGGTCGCGGAGCTGGACAAGTCACTGGCTCAGGCCCTGGGGGAATTCGATGAACAAATCCTGCAAGAGGAACAGAAAATCGCCTCCCGTCGACCCGCAGAGCGGGAGTCCGGCAACGGCGGTTACGGCGGGGGCGGAATGTCCGGGTCCGGCGGACAGCCCGGCACAAACGGCACGGGCGGCGGCGCAGGCAGGCAGGAAACTGCCGGAACCGGTGGCCAGCCAGGAAACAAGAGTTCCGCTTCTTCAACATCAGGAACCGGGAAGACCGCCCAGACATCAGCTGGAGGTGCGGGAGCAGGCAGCGGCCAGGCGGGTGGTACGCGGCAGCAGGGTGGCGGCAGGCAGGAAATTGAATCCGGCTACGATGACATCGTTGCACGGCAGCTTCGGGAGGCTGCCGAAAAGGAAACAGATCCTGAGCTGAAGAAAAAACTCTGGGAAGAGTACCGGAAGTACAAGGAGGGTACCGGGTAAATGAAAAACCTGTTTCCTCTTTCTCCCCCAAAAAACTGTTTTGTGCTGTTTACGCTTCTGGCATTTTTTGTCCTGTTGAGTTCCTGCGGTCCATCTGTGCCGGGAAGACAAGTTCAGGAACAGGTTGCACCGCTCATGGCCCAGCGGGAACTTTCTGAGAACGAACTCCTCAATGTGTCCATCAGGGTGTTTGACCCCGGGAAACTGCCTGCCGATGCAAAGCAGCGCCGGGGCCTTTCCCCGGAAATCCGGGAAGCGGAAGCACGTTTTGCCCCTGTCCATCTCAAGTATACACTGCAGCGCTCAGGCTACTGGGGCGCTGTTCGCGTCGTTCCCAATGATGACAACGGATCCGAGGTCCTGGTAACAGGCAGAATTGAATACTCGGACGGGGAAAGCGCGGCCCTCACTGTTGAAGCTGTGGACAGCCGCAACATCCTCTGGTTCAAAAAAACCTATGCCGAAACAACCAGGCCCATGGACCGAAACGGAACTGAACCCGAGAAAAAAGATCTCTTCCAGGACCTGTTTAACACCATTGCCAATGATCTCGTCGTTTACCGAAACCGGCTGCAGCCGAGGGAACTGGACGAAATACGGCGTATCGCCGAACTGCGTTACGGCGCCGAGATGGCGCCGGATGTCTTCGGACAGTACCTGGCCCGAGATAAATACGGCCGCATCCACCTGGTCCATCTGCCTGCTGATGACGACCCCATGCTGGCCAGGGTCAGAAAAATAAAAACCAGGGATGATATGCTGATTGATGCCATTAACGGGTACTACGAAGCATATTACCGTGACCTGTGGGAACCGTATACCAACTGGAGAAAGTTCCGGACCGAAGAGGTTATCGCACTGCGGGAACTTGAGCGCGAGGCACTGGCCCAGCAGGTTTTAGGTGTGGCCGCGATTGTCGGCGCGATCGCCATAAGTGCGGCTGCAGACGTTGACACCCGGGCCGCCACCTCAACCCTGCAGGATGTCATGTTAGCCGGTGGCGCCTACGCTATATACAGCGGTATGCAGAAAGGCGAAGAGAGCAGAATAAACAGGGAGGCCATTGAAGAGCTTGGCGTATCCTTTTCCAGCGAGGCGGAACCGCTGGTCATTGAAGTGGAAGGAGAAACCATCCGCTTGACCGGTTCTGCCGAACAGCAGTATGCCCGGTGGCGCAAATTGTTAAAAGAACTGTATGCCAGGGAAACAGGCCTGCTCAACTCGCCTGTGCAGCCTGCGGAACAGCTTGCTGTACCTGCCATCCCCTGATCTCAATGACGCAACAGGAAAAAAAAACGCACAAGCCCGACCCGCACAGGCCCATACTCACTCCACCCCGGGAAAAAATACCGCACCGGAAAACAAGCCCGCTCGTGGTGATTTCTCTCGCCGGTGGTTTTCTTGCCCTCCTTCTCCTTGGAGTCATTGTCCTCTGGCTGTTGCCGGCAAATATCAACCGGGCGCCACGTATTCCCCCGCCTGCACCGCAAACCACGCAGCCTCCCAGGACGCCCGTAACCGCCCAGCTTGAATCAAGCCGCCAGGAAGCTGAACGTCTGTTAGGTGAATGGCTGGGACGCCAGGCTGTTGCCGAATCGGAGAACATCCCTGCCTGGGGCGGGCAGGAATATACTGACATCCTTCAAACCGTGACCCAGGCTGATCAACTGTTCAGGGATGCCCGGTTTAATGACGCACAGCAGACCTACAGAAAGGCCATCAATGATTTTGAAGCCCTGCTTGCCCAAAAAGGTGAACGGCTCAAGGAAGCGCTTCGTCAAGGACAGCAAGCCCTTGAGCAACAGGAGCCGACTGCGGCTGTCCAGGCCTTTGAACTGGCCCTGGCGATTGATCCGGACCATGCAAAGGCACGGCACGGCGCCGCACGGGCCGCCGGCCTGGAACAGGTCCTCATGTTGTACAGCAAGGCCCTCAGGCAGGAGGAGGAAAAAAAGTTTGCGCAGGCCCGGCAGCTCCTGGAGGAGGCAGTCGCACTGGATCCTGAATTCACCCCGGCTGCCGACAGGCTTGCACAGGTGCAGAGAAGGCTGGAGGAAATCCACTTTCAGGATGCCATGAGCCGCGCCCTGACCGCACTTGACAGGGACGACCTGGCAGTAGCGGAGAAGGCCCTGTCGGAAGCCATCCGGACCAGGCCGGATGCCCCTGCCGCAAAAGCCGCGAGCCTGCGCCTGGAAGAAAGGGAAAAAAGCGCAAAATTAAAAAAACTGCGTACCAGGGCAGACAGACATGTCAACGCGGAACAGTGGGCAGAAGCCATAAATGTCTATACGGAGGCGCTGAAAATTGATCCGCAGGCCGGATTTGCAGTTACCGGCCTGGGAGAGGCAAAAAAACGACAGCAGCTCGACCAGGCAATCAGAACCATTCTCGCAAAACCTGCAAGGCTGCAGGACGAAGGCCCTTTGAGTGACGCCCAGAAACTCCTTGAACGGGCTGAAACCGTGACCGCGCCCGGCCCGGTTCTCCGGGAGCAGGTCAGCAGGCTTGACAAACTGATTGCCGCAGCCGCAACTCCGGTGGAGGTAACCCTGCGTTCCGACAATGCCACGGTCGTTGAAATCTATCATGTCGGGAGGTTTGCCCCGTTCCTTGAAAAACGACTGACCTTGCGGCCGGGCACATACACAGTTGTCGGCAAACGTCCCGGATATAAGGACGTCCGCATGACCATCCAGATTGATGCGGGCAGGAACATGCCTGTTTTTGTCTTTATCCGCAGTGAGGAACCGATTTGAGCCGCCTGATTGAGATATTTGACCGCCGAGGCAGCCGCATGCTGTCCGACAATGACCTGCCTCTCACGGCAGGCGGCTCCCCGGATGCACACATTTTCCTGGGTTCCAGCCGGGAAACAGAGGGATACATCGGCGATTCCCATGGTCACCTTTTTTTCCAGCCTGCCGGTGTTTTACCGGTATATCATAACGATCAGCACATCACCGACTCGGTATGGATCAAGTCCGGCGATACCACCAGGATCGGTCGGCATCTCATTCACTATGAAATATCCGGAGACCGGGTCGGGATAAAAGTATCATCAACTGCGGAGAAAACCACGCTGGTCCCGCCTGAAACACCACATCCGGAGACACTGACACCACAAAAAGAACTCCCCAGGACCGGTGCGGCAGAGGAAGGGAAAAAACACCGTTTCCGCTCAAAGCTGGCGCAGCTTGCCGGAGCAGTCTTTGTCATCCTGCTTGTTGCGGCTGTTTTTGTCCTTGCCGCCAAGCCACTTGAAATCAGCATCACTCCGGAACCTGACGCCTTGTCCATTACCGGATTCCCGCCGGTCGTCAAACTCGGGCACCGTTACCTGGGCCTGAAAGGAGAGTATGTGCTTCAGGCCGAGAAAAAAGGATACCGCCCACTGGAAATCCCCGTAACCATCTCCCCCGATCAGGCTGCAAACACTTTTTCCTTTACTCTTGAAAAACTGCCCGGCATTGTGAGTTTCTTTACCAGGCCGGTTGAAGAAGCCGAGGTGTTTGTCAACAATGTATCGGTCGGCATGACCCCCCTGGAAAAAATAGAAATACCGGCAGGCGAACAGACCGTCCGGGTTGTCAATGAACGGTACCAGACGGTTGAACAGGTCATTGCCGTCAAGGGACTGGGACAGAAACAGCGATTTGAATTTGTCCTGTCTCCAGCCTGGTCAACGGTTGAGTTCACCTCCGAGCCTCCGGGGGCAGAGGTGGTCATAAACAGCCGGGTCCGGGGCACGACCCCCCTTGTGCTGGATGTCCTTGAGGGAACATACTCTCTCATCTTTCAAAAAGACGACCACTCTCCCATGGCCATGGATCTCACCGTTCCCGCCGGGGAGGAGCTCTCGGCGACCGCCGTCCTGACACCGGCGCCGGCTACCCTGGACCTCCGGAGCAGTCCGCCGGGCGCGACCGTGATGGCCGACGCTCTCTTCAGGGGACAGACTCCGCTCACGCTGACGCTCAGTTCCGGTGTTGAGCATACCCTTGAACTGAGCCTGCCCGGCTTTGAAAACCTGCGCCGGAAGATGACCTTTGCGCCGGGTGAAAACATGACCCTGCGCCTGGAAATGAAGCCGGAATACGGCATAATTTTTCTGACAACAGTTCCCCCGGATGCAGAGCTTTTTGTTGACGGTAATCCACACGGCAAGTCAACCGGCAGGCTGAAGCTTTCCGTCCGGGAGCACAAACTGGAGGTCCGGGCCAAAGGGTACAAAACAGTGACCCGGACAGTCACACCGAACAGGGAATACGGCAGGCAGGTTGAAATCCAGCTGGAACCTGAAAAGGCGGCGGTTGCCCTGCCCGCCGAACCTGCCGAACAGCAGTTACCGGGCGATTTGGACATGATCCAGGTACGGCCGGCATCATTTGAAATGGGCACCTCCCGCAGAGAACCCGGCCGCAGGTCCAATGAACGGTTGCGCCGGGTCAGGATTACCCGCCCATATTATATCTCAACCCGGGAAGTCACCAATGCCGAGTTCCGGCGCTTCAAACCGGGCCATTCTTCAGGCACCGTGGCCGGATTCAGCCTGGACGGTGAAAAACAGCCCGCAGTCAACGTCAGCTGGGAAGACGCAGTCCGTTACCTGAACTGGCTGAGCAAACGGGACGGGCTTGAACCATTCTACCAGGAAGAAAACGGAAAATTCGTTCCTGCCAGGCCCCTGACCACGGGTTACCGTCTGCCCTTTGAATCGGAATGGGCCTATGTGGCCCGCTATATGGGAAACTCCCGGCCGGCCAGGTACCCATGGTCCGGATCCTACCCCCCGCCCGCTTTAAGCGGCAACTTTGCCGATGAATCAGCCAGGGGTATCCTGGCCACGGTTATACGGGGCTACAACGACTCTTTTCCCGTAACTGCCCCGGTGGCCGGTTTTCCCAAAAACCAGGCCGGTTTTTTTGATATCGGCGGCAATGTGTCTGAATGGTGCCATGATTTTTACACCCCCTCTATCACTTTTTCCGGCAAGACAGCGGATGATCCGATGGGCCCGGACTCGGGTGCGCACCATGTGGTCAGGGGATCAAGCTGGCGGGACGGCTCCGTTACAGAGCTCCGCCTCACCTATCGCTCGTACGGCAACCGGGCCCAGGATGACATCGGTTTTCGCGTTGCACGGTTTGTTCGATGAAAATTTTTGTTTATATTTCCCTTTTCCTTTTTTTCAGCGCAACAGCTGTCCCTGCCCGGGAACTGGCAGACAGGGAGGTAGACCGGGCAACGAAAAAAAAACAGAACGTTACCGAACCGGCCCTGCAGAAAAAACCGCAACCGCCGGTGCGTAAAGGAGAACCCTGGCCCCGGACGTTTATCCCTTCGGAAAAAATAAATGCTGACACGGTCGTCTCTTTCCCGGCCGATATCTGATGGAGGACCTTGATGCCACGACAGCTTCCCGTTGAACTGATTTTCCAGATTTTTGCCCTGCTCATCTCTTTTATCCTCGTCCACGGCGCGTACATAACCGTTGTCCGGCCCCAGGCAGAGGCGTTCCTGCAGGTTGAACAGTCCCGCATGGCGGAAAACCCCCAGTACGTGCAGCAGCGAAACTTCCATGTTGTCATCAAGGACTATGAACAGGAGGCCTGCTTTATTCTCATGCTGTGGGCAGTGGCCATCCTGACCTACAAGGGTATCTCCGCCTGGCGACAACAGCTCCTGCTGGACGATGACCTGCTCAAGCTTCCCGCTGACCTGCCCATCGGACCGGAAGACACCCGGGAGCTGATACACCGGCTTGATGAACTGCCTCCAAAGAGCAGAACCTTCCTCCTGCCAAAGGCGCTGCGCACAGCCATTGGACGATTCGCGGCCACCAGGAATGTTCAGGATTCCGCCACGGCGGTGCGCGATGTCTGCGACTCGGAGGGCAACCGGCTGGAGTCGGAGCTGTCCATCATCCGGTATATTGCCTGGGCCATTCCCTCCATCGGCTTCATCGGCACTGTCCGAGGTATCGGTTCCGCCCTGGCCCAGGCAAACAGGGCCGTTGAAGGAGACATCACCGGTGTGACCCAGAGCCTTGGGGTGGCCTTCAACTCGACCTTTATCGCCCTGGTCATCTCCATAGTCCTCATGTTTTTTATCCACCAGCTCCAGCTCATGCAGGAACGGCTCGTTCTGGATACCGAATCCTGGTGCGATTCCAACCTGATCAGCCGCCTGCGAATCCGCCCTCTGCCGTAAGACGTCAGTTTCCATGCGAAAACGAACCGCAACCGCATCATTCAACCTCGCCTTTCTTGATATCATGTTCTGCGGTTTCGGAGCCGTGGTCCTGCTGGTCCTCATCATCAACGCCAATACGCTCAGCTCCCGCAGAAAGGTGCACAGCGACCTGCGGGCCGAAGTTGTCCGGCTGGAGATGGAGGTCAAGGCCGGACAGGATCACCTGGTGCAGCTCAAAAACAGCCTCGAAGAACAGGACCGGGAAATTATCATCGCCACCGGCAGATCAAATGAAGTCATTGCGCAGATTACCCGGACACAAGAGGAGCTTGCCGACCTTCAACTGAAAACCATTGCCGGCCGGGAACACATCAATGCGCTCAAGTCCGACCTGAAGACCCTTGACCGGGAAAACAAACGCCTTGGCAGCGCCGTACAGGCAAAACAGGACAGGGGCACGCGTATCCGCCGCTTTGAGGGTGAGGGAAACCGCCAGTACCTGACCGGCCTTAAATTAGGCGGGAAACGGGTCCTGCTCCTTGTTGACAGTTCCGCCTCCATGCTTGATCAGACCATTGTCAACATTATCCGGCGGAGAAACATGGATGACGAGACCAGGCGCAGATCCCCCAAGTGGCAGAGGGTTGTGAAAACAACAGAATGGCTCCTTGCCAACCTGCCGGCCGAGGCCAGCCTGCAGATTTTTTCTTTTAACACCAGGCCTGCATCACTCTCCTCAGCAAACCCGGGCACCTGGATTCAGGCAACAGACAGCAGGGCGGTCAACGAGATGGTCAAAAATCTGCACCGCACGGTCCCGGCCGGCGCGACCAGCCTGGAAAATGCCTTTGCGCTTGCACGCAGCCTCAGCCCCCGGCCTGACAACATCCTGCTCATTACGGACGGGCTCCCCACCCAGGGCGCAAGGCACACCCGAAAAAAAGCGGTGTCCGGGGAACAACGGCTGAAATATTTTGAAAAGGCGATCAAAGTTCTGCCGCCCCGCGTCCCGGTCAACACTATCCTCTTTCCCATGGAAGGGGATCCCATGGCCGCAGTCATGTTCTGGAAACTGGCTGTCGACTCAGACGGTTCTTTTTTGACTCCAACCAGGGACTGGCCATGAAAAAAAAGGGACGCAGGGAAATAGCGGTCTTCAACCTGTCCTTTCTTGATGTGGTGTCCTGCGGCTTTGGCGCAATTATCCTGCTGCTGGTCATTTCCAAGATATCCGAACCCCTGGTGGTGGAAAAGGTCAGCGCTGATCTCAGCGGTCTGGTGGTTGAGCTTGAAGCACGGATTCATGAAATCCGCGGCGAAACACGGATTCTCAACCGGGAACTGGTGTCCAAAAAAGAACAGGTTTCAAAAACCAGGGAACGCCTTGCCAGGCTGCAGGGCGATCTGTCTGATATCCGCGGCGAATTCAAGGCCTCCCGGCTGGAGCTTGCCTCGCAGACAAAGATAGAGCAGCAGATGCAGACGGCCAGGCAGTCGCTCAGCATGGAAATGAAGCGCCTGCAGAGTGCAGATACCTACAAACCACCGGTCACCGACTCGGTTATCGGTGGTGTACCGGTGGACAGCGAATACATCATATTCATTATCGACACATCCGGCTCCATGCAGCGCTTTGCCTGGCCGCTGGTGCGCAGGAAAATGGCAGAAATCCTCGCTATCCACCCCAGGGTCAAGGGCATCCAGGTCATGAATGACATGGGTGACTATATGTTTTCCCAGTATGCCGGCAGGTGGATCCCGGACAGTTCGGCCCGCCGCAGGTCCATCCTGAAACGCCTTGCCACCTGGGCGCCCTTTTCCAATTCCAGCCCTGTGGAAGGAGTGACCAGCGCCATCCGCCGCTTTTATTCTCCCAGCAGGAACATCAGCCTCTATGTTCTTGGCGATGATTTCTCCAAGGGATCCATCCAGGATGTCATTGACACGGTGGACCGCCATAACCGGTCCCAGGGGAAGAACGGACGCCGGGTCCGCATCCATGCAGTGGGCTTTCCGGTTTTATTCACCCAGCCGGCCGCCGGCATGAACGTTGCCCGTTTCGCCGCCCTCATGCGCCGGCTGGCTGAGGACAATAACGGCAGCTTTGTCGGGCTGAACAGCCTGAAATAATTCCCCGGGACCGCGACCGTACGGCCCGGCATGTTTCCGCACGCCTCAGATGGCGTTTCTGATTGCAGAAGTTGAGTTTTTCTCTTCAATAACACAGGATGCGGTAATCCTGTCGGCAAGAACATCCAGGATCTTCCTGGTATTCACAAATTTCTGCCGTTCCTGGCCCCGGACAAACGCGTAAAAATCACACTGCAGACAGTTGCCAAGTTTCTCGGCATACGTGCCCTGCTGTTTCCCCTCGCAGAGGGTGCCCGCAACTGCCCAGCATGCCCGCCCGGCATTTTTCCCATGATTAATACCATCAGCCGCGGTTACAACAGTGACAGGACATATCCCCATTTCCTGAGCCTTCCTGCCCCCTGCCTCCCGGCCGCAATCATGAAATTCCCAACAGTTCATTCTGGTCATACCATCTCCTATTATAATAAAAGTTTCTATATTTTGCCTGCAATTACTATTTTGTATCACCAGGAAATTCCCCTGTCCAGGAAAAAATACCACGATGTAGCAAAAACAATTCGCCATCGAACTATTTGGCAAAAATTCTCAAACAGGATTTTATGTCAAACTCAGATGTGACGTTGATTTCCTCTATACATCCGGAGCACATTACCTCCTGCATGATTGCGGACAATAACTACAATTCAGGATTATCCCCCAGGAGAGTGGCAATGGGTTTTGTCCTGTCAAACTGCTCGAGGCCGATCTTGATAGCTGCAGTCATGGGCACGGAAAGAAGCATCCCGGGAATACCCCACAGCCAGCCCCAGAAAAGCAGGGAAAGGAGGACTACAAGAGGACTGAGGTCAAGCCCCCTGCCCAGCACTTTAGGTTCAACAATGTTCCCCACCACTGTCTGGATGACAATAAAAGTAATGGTGACCGCCAGCGTTTTTACCATGGAACCGCTGTCAAAAAGCGTCACCAGTACAGGAGGAATCCCGGCTGCCACCGAGCCGATATTTGGAATAAAATTGAGGAGGAATGCAAGCAGGCCCCAGAGAAAGGGGAACGGGGCCTGCAACAGAGCCAGCAGCATCCATACCATCCCGCCCGTAAGGAGACTGATCAGGGTTTTCAGCCCTAAATACTGCTGGACGGATTTATTAATTTTCTGCATCGTATCAAGAATGTTGATCGCCTTTTCCGGACCGAAACCCTTGACAATTTTACGGGCAACAGCACTGCGCTCGGAGAGTATGAAAACGACAAACAGTATCACCCAGAACGCGTTGCCGAGGAACGAAAAGAAGGAGCCGCCCAGGTACTGCACCATCACCCCGACCGGCTTCAGTTCTTCTTTGCCGATATTGGAAAAAAAAGCCCTGACAGCTGCCTCAACTTTTTCCCGGGGGATATCGAGTTTGTTGAGAACCATATCGGCATATATCCAGAATTTCTCCTCAAAACGTGGCCACGATTCAAGCAGGTTTACCAGGTTCTGTTCAACAAGACGTTCAATCATGTAACATGAACCGACCAGAAAGATGACCGTCAGTACTATCCGAATGACCGCTGGAACATGATGCTGCTGAAGGTAATCCATGGGGAGGCCGATTGCATAGCAGAAGAGCAGGGCTATCAGGAAGGGGATCAGGATAAACGACAGGCTGTCAAGGATAAAGACCAGGGCAATGGGAAAAATGACCATGCAGGTCAGATCAAGGATGAAGCCGGTTCGATTCCTGTTCATTTCTCACCTGCAAAACGTTTTTTGATTCTGGCAAAAACATCCCCGACAAATTCAAGGATCGTCGGCTCGGCAAAGTCCCTGAACTCACCCGCATCAAAATATGCTCCCCGGCATTCTTCACACGTTTCAAACCGGATGGGTATCCTGCCCCGGCTTACCTCTGTTTCCCGCATGGAAACCTGGCACCTGGGACACTGGACATCTCGAATCCTGTTATAGTATTCCCCTATTGCCCGGTGCCCGGTGTCGGCCTTGTGGGCACCCCTTGCTTTTTTCAGAAGGCTCTCCTCCTGCCGGTCAAACCAGATCCCCCTGCAGCGTGTACAGCGGTCAATCTCAATGCCGCTTATCCTGACAATCTCCATCTTCGCGTGGCATTTAGGGCAGTTCATGGTTCAGGCACCTCGGTCATGGCAGATATGTGTTCTTTCTCAGGCTGATCATCAGGCAGGGAAGCCAAAGCAGGTTTTCCGACCCAGGTATTTTTTCAGGAACTGACTCGAAATTCCTCTCAGGATAGGATACTATCACATTTATGGTCTCGACAAAACAGCATCTCGAAAAAATATATCCCTCGTGTCACCACATCCTGGGATCCGAAAAATGGCAGGGGATCACAGAAAAATTCCCCCGGGATTTCAGCCCGGATACTTTCCATGATGTCTTCATCCGGGTACGGGATGAATTCGGTCTCCCCCCCTATCTGCCGGATCTGGCCCTCATAGAATCCCGTATGCATGATACGGTTTGCCGCAGGGATACATTTCACCAGACACGTGAGCTCCGCGTCAACCCTTCTCTTTCCATGGTAAAAGTGAACTGGAAAAACCTTCCGGAAATCATCCGTAACCATGGGGAAATCGGACTGGAGCCCGAGCCGGGAGAAGATTTTGTTCTCACCTGGCAGGAGCCGGACAAAAATCAGGTGTCGGTCCGCTCTGCAGGAAAAGAGACACTCCTTGCCCTCAAGATCGTCGTTGAAAGTCTGGACAAGAGGGAGATCGCCCGTCAGCAGCATACCACCCTGGCAGCGCTTGACAGTGTCATCGATCAGGCTGTTCACTGCGGGGTTCTGCTCAGGCCTCCATCCCTGCTCAAAAGGGATCGGTCCATTTTCGCGGCTGACACTGAGGTACCTGAAAAATACCTGAGAGCGCAGGTCTTTACCCTGCAGTGGCACAGTACCCAGACCTGCGACCTCAGTTGCAAACACTGTTACGACCGCAGCGCCAGGACCACGGTTACCCTGGATGAAGCCCTGGATGTCCTGGACCAGTTCTATGACTTCTGCCAGGAGCGCCACGTTTACGGGCAGGTTTCGTTTACCGGCGGAAACCCCCTGATGCATCCCCGGTTTCTTGAAATATACCGGGCTGCAGCGGACCGGGGATTCATGACTGCCATCCTGGGCAATGTGACGACCCCGAAAATCCTGGCAGATATCTGCGCTGTGCGGAAACCGGAATTCTACCAGGTCAGCCTGGAAGGTTTAAAAGAGCACAACGACTATATCAGGGGTACAGGCTATTTTGACCGGGTGATTCATTTTCTTGATGACCTGAGGGCGGCAACTATTTACTCCATGATCATGCTGACACTTACCCGGGACAATATGGACCAGGTCCTGCCCCTGGCCGAACTGCTCCGTGACAAAGTCGATCTCTTTACCTTTAACCGGCTTTCCATGGTGGGTGAAGGGGCGCAGCTCCTGACACCGAGCAAAGAGGAATATGAGGTTTTTCTCCGGGCCTACCTCGAGGCGAAACGCGATAACCCGGTCATGGCCCTGAAGGACAACCTGATCAACATAACCAGGCTGCAGGACGATGAGGATCTTTTTGGAGGATGCGCCGGGTTCGGCTGCGGAGCGGCCTTTAATTTTGTGGCACTGCTGCCTGACGGCGAGGTGCATGCCTGCCGCAAGTTTCCCTCGTCCATGGGCAACATCCACACCCAGACCCTTGGCAAAATCTATGACTCGGCTGACGCAGACCGTTACCGGGCCGGACCTTCTGCATGCCGGGGCTGCCGGATCAGGCATGTCTGCGGCGGCTGCCTGGCGGTCATCGACAGCCGGGGTTTAGACATCACCGCTGACTGCGATCCCTGCTGCTTCCTGGATCAGAAACAACTTAAAAAGTAATCGTTTCCCGCTCCATCATTTCCGCGGCAAGAGAGGGCAGCTGGACTATCTTGACCCCGGGGACCAGATCTTTCTCCCTGATGTCATAGGTTTTGACACAGGCTCCGCACACATACATGGGGATCCCAGCCTCCAGGAGCTCCGGCCACAGGTCACGGACCGGCGCAAGGTTCCGGCCGTGGATTGTCTCCGCCACTCCTTTTCTGGCCATAAGCGCCCCCTGAAATATAAAAAAAAGGGCCAGATCTGCGCCTTCACTTAAAAGCGAAAGGGCCAGGGCAACTGCTCCATTTGACCTTTCAAGGTCATCAGTGGAACGGGTGATGACCATCATTATCTTCTTTTCCATCAGGTTCTCCCTTTAGCCGCCGAATAATTTTTTCATCAATATCCCAGGGCCGAAAATCCGACACGGAAGGCGGCCAGGCCGATACAGGCCCCCAGGATAATCCTCAGTGTACTGACCGGAATTTTTTTACTTACGTTCGCCCCGATAATGGCTGCGGGAACAACCGTCACAATAATCGGCAGGGCAAGAATCCAGTTAATCTGGGATGTAAGAGCCTTGCCTGAAAACGCGGCAAATGTCGACAGAAAGACGATGGCCAGGTTGGAACCGATGGCGATCCGGGTGGGGACCTTCACGTACACCGTCATCAGCGGAATAAGAATAAAAGAGCCTCCCTGGCCGACCAGGCCCCCGAAAAATCCCACCACCGTCGACACCACCACAGCCCGGAACCGGCTGAAAGAAAGCTCTGCCGCATCCGGATATTCCTGCTCCAGTTTTTTCGGCAGAATGATCAGGACTGCCGCGATGAACGCCATCACGGCGAAAACCAGGAGCAAGGAACTGTTGCCCACGTATCGCGAACCCATGCCCCCGGCAAAGGATGTGATGAACAGCACGATTCCCATCCAGCCGACCAGCTCTCGCGAGAAAAAATGAAACTTTCTATGGGTCAGCCCGCCCGATATACAGGCGACCAGTCCCTGGACGATGGTCAGCCCGGCCACGGTCTGCATGGTCAGGGGGGCAAGGCCGAAAACAGGCGGCACATACAGCAGCAGCGGCGCCATGATGATGCCGCCGCCGATACCTAACAAACCGGACAGCAATCCGGTTATTGCCCCCAGTATGCCTATCAGGATAATGAGTTCCACTGTTTCCCGTTCCCCTCGGGCCGGACAGAGCATTGAAACATAAACATCGGGTACACCTATCCGTAAGTGTTAAATGATAGGATTAGTCTATACACAAAAACAAAAAAATATGCGAACTACTCAGGGACATGTCGGGGGTAATGAAAACATGTACGTGCTCACCCTGTGAGGAGATACAAATATGCTTCAGCCTGCTGCACAGACCCTGAAAAAATCTACACTACAGATATGCCTACCGGCTCATCAACAATCTCACCTATGAGGACCGCTGACTTCACTCCGGCAGCATGCAGGTCTTCAAGCAGGTCCCCTGCCTGTTCACCCGGCACGGAGAGAAGAAGTCCGCCCGATGTCTGGGGATCATAGAGCAGTTCATCCTCATGCTGCGACAGCGACACCCCTATTTCCAAATGATGCTTGGCCACCATGGCCCTGTTGGCCTTGTTACTGCCTGTTGTTTCACCTTTTTTGTACATATCCAGAGCACCCGGATACCATGGCAGGTTCCCGTGCCGGACAACCACCCTTGCGTCTGAACCATGCGCCACTTCGAGCAGATGACCAAGGATACCGAACCCGGTGATATCGGTGCAGGCATGCAGGTCATACTTAAGGGCCTCCCGCATTGCCGCCCCGTTTAAGGCAGCAAGTGACGGCAGAACATCCCGTTCAAGCTCAGGGAAGGGAAACTTCCCGGAGCGGACCGCATTGAACAGGACTCCGGAGCCCAGCGGTTTGGTCAGTATCAGGGCGTCACCGGGCCTTGAACCGGCATTGGTAATAACACGATCAGGATGCACCGTCCCGTTGACGCACAGTCCATACTTGGGTTCCTCGTCATCCACCGTGTGTCCGCCGACCATGCAGGCTCCCGCTTCCACCACCTTGTCATGCCCGCCTTTCAGGATCTCCCGCAAAACACCCATATCAAGCTGCTTGGACGGAAACATGACCACGTTCAGGGCCGTGAGGGGTATGCCGCCCATGGAATAGACATCCGAGATGGAGTTGGCCGCGGAAATCTGGCCGTACCAGTAAGGGTCATCCACCGGCGGGGTGATGAAATCCACCGTGTTGATCATGGCGATCTCATCAGACAGCCGGTATACTGCCGCATCATCGGCCGTTTCGATCCCCACCAGCAGGTTCGGGTCTGCAGGGGGCGTGAGCCCTTCCAGCGCGTCCGACAGATCCGTCGGACCGATTTTCGCAGCTCAGCCGCAGGTACGGGCCAGACCGGTCAGGGTCTTCTTCTTGAACAATGCCATTGCCATTCCTCCTCTTTTAAAAAGTCACATTCATGTCCGTCTGCATAACAATGTCCGTGTAACAGGTCTCCGGGTCTGCAGGCGTGACGCCATCACATTTCATTTTCCCGCCGCAGCTTGGCCAGAAAAAAGGCGGCTCCGCTTCGTGAAAGACCGAGACCTGAGGCGATTTCAACGGCTTCGGCGCCGGGATGTTCCCGGCAGTAGGCAACCACCTCTTCCTCCAGTTCTTCCAGCCAGCTCTCAAACAGCACCAGGATATCCGGGTCCGTCACCGCCTGAAGCTGCCGGGACCGGGCCACCCGTTCGACCAGGCTCTGACACATGTGGGTTGGATCGACACCTTCGTCCATGCATTCGGCCAGTCAGAGGTTAACCATGCTGGACACCTTGTCGCCGTCCGTTTCACCGGTAACCTGCATGATAAAATCAAGCTTTTCCTGTTCACCGGTGCGTGCAAACAGGTCCTGCACCACGCCGGCAAGCTCAACCAGCGCCTCCTTCGGGCCCATCCGCTCCACCAGAGACCGTATGCTTTCCATATCCACTCTCCACGTCAGAAAGAATCTCTTGCCGCCAGGAGTTCCGAGGCAAGCGCCTGCAGCCTGTCCAGGATATCCAGCACCCTGGTGTCGGCCAGTTCGTAAAAAACAAAAGGCCCCTTCCGCTCGACCATGACAAGCAGGGCCCGGCGCAACTCCTTGAGGTGATGCGATACCAGGGGCTGGGAGAGGCCGGTCTCCTCCACAACCTGAGAGACCGATTTCTTTCCCCGGCTCACCGACTCCAGGATAAGCAGCCTGTTTTCATCGGCCAGGCTCCTGGCCAGAAAGGCCACCTGATCGAGGTGGTGCTCCCGGGCCGGCAGCGCCCTGTTTTGTCTTGAACCAGTCAGTGCCATCAAAAGCAACCATCAGCATATAAATGTTTATTTATATGTTAATGCACAGGAACGTCGCCGTCAACAGGAAAACAGAAAAATGCACCGGCGATTGAAACGGAAAGAAACGTAACTGGTCAGGGGTAATGAAAACACAGAGTTGCTCACCCTGTGATCAGACACAAAGAAACTCCTCAGACCGTGCCGATCATGACCGCGGAGTCATTGGGGCCGCGAAAGGGCATCAGAGAGATCTCCCCGACGCCGGCGCCTGTCAGCATGTCCTCTATCTCCGCCCGGCAATAGGCACGACCGGCCGGGTTATTGACCAGCATATTGAGGGAGAAGAGCGCGGCAAACTCGGGCGCATCCTTTGTGTCCTCCAGGATGAACTCGTGGATCATGATCAGGCCGCCCGGCTCCATGGCATCCACGGTTTTGCCAAGAAGGGCACGACACTCGTCCGGCCCGTTGCTGTGCAGGATGTGGGAAAGCCAGGCCGCGTCATAGGGACCGCCGCTGACAGGATCCTCGTTGAAGTCGCCGCCGACAAAAGATATCCGGTCCCCCAGGCCGAACCTGTCCACAGTCTGCAGGGCAAAGGGTTCGGTGGTGGGCCGGTCATAGATCAGCGCTGCAAGGCCGGGGTTGGCCAGGCAGAAATGAATGGCATAGGTGCCGGGGCCACCTCCGAGATCCAGCAGCCGTCGCCGTCCGGCAAGATCGACCTGGCCGGCAACCAGCGGTGCCGTTCCCCTGGCCAGGTTGAACATGCCCAGGAGGAAACTCTCCCGCTCCACCTCCTCGCCATAGGAGCGTTTTTTGACCGGTGCGCCGGTGCGGACGGCCCGGTCAAGCTGGGCCCAGCCGTCGAGAATGTGGTGATGGTGCAGAATGATATGACCCATGTACTCCCCGGACTGCCTGGCTAAAAACTGATTGGCAGGAGCGGTATTGGAATACAGGTCACTATCCTTTTCCAGCAGTCCCATGGCTGCCAGGGCATTGAGCAGAAATTCGGCTCCACGCTCGTCCGCTTCGATTGCACGGGCCACTTCAGCCAGGCGCAGGCGCCTGTCATGCAGGACCGTAAACACCCCTAAGCGCACCGCGGCCTGCAGGGCGCATCCTTTCCAGTAGGCGCTGGATGTGGACAGCAGGTCACCCATGGACCACTCTTTTGTCAAATCTTCCTCCTTCCCGGCATTATTCCAGTGTCTCGCTGAACCACTGCAAGGCCTCGTCAACGGTTCGAAAAATACGAATAGTAAAAGATCTTTCGCTTTCTTCAGCCGCCATTTCAAACATCCTGGCCAGCCCGAAAGCCAGGTCCGATGTGGCAACGATCGCGGTATTTCCATCTTTGCGCGAAGAGAAAAACGATCGCGATACCCTGGCAATATCCAGAACATCCGCTGCTTCGAGATGATCCACCCGAGCCGGCGACAGGTCCCAGAGCACGTCCCCGGCAGCAGGACCCTGCCTGTAAAAATCATGGATCACATCTTCATACTCCCCCCTTGATACTTTTCCCGTAACCGTCAAAACAGTCAGGTTCTTTTCCGGGTCATACCGCTTCGTTATCGTTCCCACATCAGAACTCCTGTCCGTCTCATCACAGTTCATGACCGCAGTGCCTGCAGAAACGGGAATCCTCTTCATGAAAGCGGGACCCGCAGCCGCTGCACAACCGGGCATACCTTTTCCTGCCGGAAGCGTAAAACATTTCCGCTGATACTATCCCGGTGGGAACGGCAATAATACTGTACCCGCAGATCATAATCAAGGATGCCACGACCTGACCGATATTAGTCCTGGGAGCGATATCACCATACCCCACGGTAGTCAGGGTCACAATGGCCCAGTATATGGAGCGGGGTATGGAGGTAAAACCATTCTCTTCGCCCTCGATCAGGTACATCAGGGAACCGAAGATGATGACCAGCATCATGACCGTGAAAAGAAAGACCTCCACCTTTTTCCGGCTGGCCCGCAGCGACTGCATGAGTATATCCGCCTCACCTAAATAGGCGCCTAACTTCAGGATCCTGAAGACCCTGAGAATACGGAGTACCCGGATCACGACAAGATAGGCGGTCGTCGGAAGCAGGACGGAAAAATAGGTCGGCACAATGGCCAGCAGGTCAACAATGCCGAAAAAGGAAAAGATATATTTTGACGGCCTGTTGACGCTGTATATCCGCACCCCGTACTCAACAGTAAAAAGCAGGGTAAAAAACCATTCCGCCGAGCGGAGCAGGGTCAGCCATTCCCCGCGTATGGAGCGTACGCTGTCCAGCATGACCACCGCAACACTGACAATAATGGCGACGATGAGAAGAATATCAAAAAGCTTGCCCGCGGGAGTGTCGGACTCAAAAATGATCTCGTATGCTCGTTTTCGCGTCCGGGACGATGTGTCCGGCCCGAACCCCGGGCTACGGTCAGCTTTCATCGGCAATGGCGCGGTATTGATTTATGTAGAGGTCGGACAGGGTAAGGAATATGGTCACAATGAGCGGTCCATAAATAATGCCCAGCACACCGAAAACACTCATCCCGCCGATAATGGCAAGAAAAACCAGCAGGGTGTGCATCTTGACATGACTGCCCACGAACTTGGGTTTGAGCAGGTATTCCACGCTGAATGAAAGAATAACATAAAAGATAAAGGTAAGGGTGGCCAGGCCGGAATGCCCTCCGACAAAAAGAATAACCGCGGCAGGAATCAGGACCAGGCCGATACCGAAAATCGGCAGGAAGGCGAAAACTGCCATTACACTCCCCCACAGGACCGGCGACTTGATCCCGATGACGGCAAAGTACAGCCCGCCCACCACACCCTGGAAAACTCCGCTGATACCATTGACAACCAGGATGGCACCGGCGATTTCCATGAATTTCTTGAGGAGAAGCTCATTCTCCTCATCGGGCAGGGGGGAGAGTTTCATCAGAAATGCCAGCAGTCCGTCAATCTCGATCAGAAGAAAATACACAACAAGAATCAGGACACAGAACTGCAGAGCAAAACTCACGATGTTGCCCGCCCAGATTGAGGCCTGGTTGTAGAGAAAGAGCCCCACGGTACCGGCTAACTTCGAGAGGGTCCCTGTCAGGTCGGTGGGATCAAAATTTATCCCCACGCCGGCGAGAATTTCTTGTGCCTCGCCTATCAATGTATTATTTTGGAGAAACTGCTGCAGCTTGACCAGCAGCTGCGCGTCCTTGCCCAGCTGGAAGAGATTGAGTGTCTCGCCCGACAGGGCCCCGATACAGAATATCAGCGGCACAAAGACGATCAGAACGATCAGGCCGCAGGTCAGGCAGGAGGCAAGCCACGGGGACATCCAGCGCCCAAGCCATATATATATGGGGCGAAAAATTCCGGCCAGCAGGAAAGCCAGCACGAGAAACTGCCAGAAAGGCCAGAGGACAAGGCCTAACAACAGAATAGAAAGGGTAAAAATGATAAAGAAAAACCTGGACTGTACCGTTTTTGAAGTACCCTTTTTCTGCAAAGGGTGTTGCGGTAGACCGGTTTCCATGTTGTCCCTTGCGTCACTGTTCTGCTGCATTGACTTGAATATACCCGGCTGCTGAAACAAAGAAAAGCGAATAATACTTTTTAGCTTGCAAAAATACCGCTTCTTTGCCAAAAAGGAAACCCGTTAACTCGACAGGCAGATATTATGCTGAACAAGGAATTTGAAGTCATCCTGAACAAGGCTGAAGACAGCCGGCTCAAGCAGAAACCCGATCCGGACAATCTGGGATTCGGTATCCATTTCACCGACCACATGTTTGTCATGCACTGGAACCGTGAACGTGGCTGGCATGGTGCGGAGATCTGCCCGTACCGGAACTTTTCCCTTGATCCTGCCGCCATGGTTTTCCATTATGGACAGGAAATATTCGAAGGGCTCAAGGCCTACAAGGGAAAAAACGGACAGATTCTCCTGTTCCGGCCCCGGGACAACTTTGAGCGCATGAACCAGTCGGCCCTGCGCATGTGCATGCCCAGGTTGCCTGTAGATGGCGTGATGCGGGCCCTGAAGGCCCTTGTCTACCTTGACCGGGACTGGATCCCGGAAAATGACGGCGCCACCCTCTATATCCGCCCCACCATGATTGCGACCGAACCCGCCCTGGGGCTGAAGCCGTCTGACCAGTACACTTTCTATATCATCATGAGCCCGGTGGGGGCCTACTATGCGGAAGGGTTCAACCCGGTGAAAATCCATACAGAAGATACCTATGTACGCGCTGTTTCCGGCGGTGTCGGCGAGGCCAAGACCGGCGGCAACTATGCTGCCAGTGTCAAGGCCCTGATCGAGGCCCAGGATAAAGGATATACCCAGGTTCTCTGGCTTGACGCGGTAAAGCGAAAATATGTCGAAGAGGTGGGTACCTCAAACATCTTTTTTGTCATCGGGGACGAACTCATAACCCCGCCGCTGAACGGCACCATCCTTCCCGGGATCACGCGGGACTCGGTGCTGCAGCTTGCCCGGGACCACGGTTACAAAACCGCCGAACGGCCTGTTGCCATTGACGAGGTCGTCGAGGCTGTCGACAGCGGGGAACTGAAGGAAATCTTCAGCACCGGGACGGCTGCGGTCATTTCACCCATAGGAGAGCTGTCCTACAGGGACAGGGTTCTTCACATCAACAACGGCAGGGCAGGAGAGTTGTCCACCTTCTTTTTCAACGAACTGCAGGCCCTGCAGAGAGGGGAAAGGGAGGACAACCATAACTGGCTGGTTCGAGTCGGCTGAGCATTTTATCCTGAACCACCCTCCAGAACCATCTTAACCTTTTAATTTTAAAAGATTTTCCGAAAAAAATTTTTTTTCCGGAAACCCCCTTGATTTTTAAAAAACCATCACTATTGTAATGGCCAGCTTACTGGTGCAAACTTAGCTTTTGTCCGGCTTGGGCGGACTTGAGTCATTACCGGACAAAAATTTCATTCCGGCTCAAGTCGAATTTATCTCACTAACTTTTATGAAGAGGAGGATTATCCATGAAGATTCGTCCGTTGAATGACCGCATACTGGTCAAGAGATTGGAGGAAGAGGAGAAGACCGCCGGCGGAATCATCATCCCCGACTCAGCCAAAGAAAAACCGGCCGAAGGTGAAATTGTCGCTGTTGGTCCCGGAAAACTGAACGACAAAGGCGAGCGGACAGCTATGGATGTGAAGCCCGGCGATCGTGTATTGTTCTCCAAGTATGGCGGCACAGATGTCAAAATCGAAGGCGAAGACTACCTCATCATGCGTGAGGACGACATCCTTGGCGTAGTTGAAGGCTAAACTTAAATATCAATTGAGGAGATAGAGATATGTCTGCAAAAGAGTTGAAATATGGCGGCAAGGCCCGCGAGGCCATGCTGACCGGAGTAAATATTCTTGCCAATGCCGTCAAGGTTACACTCGGACCCAAGGGCCGCAATGTTCTGATTGAAAAATCCTTCGGCGCCCCGGTCATTACCAAGGACGGTGTTACCGTTGCCAAGGAAATTGAAGTCAAGGATAAATTTGAGAACATGGGCGCCCAGATGGTCAAGGAGGTTGCCTCCAAGACATCCGACGTTGCCGGTGACGGGACAACCACGGCAACCGTTCTGGCCCAGGCAATATATCGCGAGGGAGCAAAACTGGTTGCTGCCGGTTCCAATCCCATGGAGATCAAGCGCGGTATTGATGCCAGCGTGGAGGCTGTTGTTGCTGAACTGCAGGGCATAGCCAACCCGACCAAGGAGCAGAAGGAAATCGCCCAGGTCGGCACCATTTCCGCCAACAACGATGCCACCATCGGCAACATCATTGCCGAGGCCATGGACAAGGTCGGCAAGGAAGGTGTCATCACGGTCGAAGAGGCAAAGTCCATGGAGACCTCCCTTGATGTTGTCGAGGGCATGCAGTTTGACCGCGGTTACCTTTCTCCCTACTTTGTTACCGACCCCGACCGCATGGAGGTCAGCATGGAGGATCCGCTGATCCTCATCAACGAGAAAAAGATCAGCAACATGAAAGACCTGCTGCCCATCCTCGAATCAGTGGCCAAGATGGGCAAGGGACTGTTCATTATTGCGGAAGATGTTGATGGCGAAGCCCTGGCAACCCTGGTTGTCAACAAACTGCGCGGCACCCTGAACGTTGCCGCTGTCAAGGCCCCCGGATTCGGCGACCGCCGCAAGGCAATGCTCGAAGATATCGCCATCCTGACCGGCGGCCAGGTTATTACCGAAGACCTGGGCATCAAGCTCGAAAACGTCACCGTCAACGACCTTGGCACTGCCAAGAAAATTGTTGTTGACAAGGACAACACCACCATCATCGACGGCGCCGGCGACAAGGAGAAGCTGGAGGCACGGGTCAAGCAGATCCGCACCCAGATAGACGACACCACCTCGGATTACGACCGCGAAAAACTGCAGGAACGCCTTGCCAAACTGATCGGCGGTGTTGCGGTCATCAATGTCGGCGCTGCAACCGAGGTTGAAATGAAGGAGAAAAAGGCACGCGTCGAGGATGCGCTCAACGCCACCCGCGCCGCAGTTGAGGAGGGTGTGGTTCCCGGCGGCGGCGTTGCCTACCTGCGTTGCCTCAAGGCCCTGGACAACATTGAGCTTGATGGCGAACAGGAACTCGGCAGGAACATCATTATCCGTGCCCTGGAAGAACCGGTCCGCCAGATCGCAGCCAATGCCGGCCGTGAAGGATCCGTCATTGTCGAGCACGTCAAGAACCTGGACGGCCCCAACGGTTTCAACGCCGCAACTGAAGAGTATGAGGACCTGATCGCCGCCGGTGTTATTGACCCGGCCAAGGTTACCCGCTATGCCCTGCAGAATGCCGCGTCCGTTGCCGGTCTGCTTCTCACCACTGAATGCATGGTTGCCGAAGAGCCTGAAGAAGAAGGCGCTGCCGGCGGCGGCATGCCTCCAGGCGGTATGGGCGGCATGGGTGGCATGGGCGGTATGGGCGGCATGATGTAACCCACCAACTCTGCTGAAACAGGCAGTTATTATATAGAGAGAGTCCTTCCACCGGATTATGGTGGAAGGACTTTTTACTTTCCTGTTGACAAAACCGACCCGATCCTGCTAATAAACACCTTCTCAGCCATGGCGATGTAGCTCAGCTGGTTAGAGCACACGGCTCATATCCGTGTTGTCCGGGGTTCAAGTCCCTGCATCGCCACCA
>JAJRVA010000214.1 GCA_024277485.1 Deltaproteobacteria bacterium
AGAGGGTCAAAGCCCCGATAAAAACTGCCGCTGCCGGCAGCCTGGTGAAGATAAGCAGGCCGAATGTCAGGGTCAGGATGGCCAGTATTATATAAATTTCAAGCATGGGATGTTCCGGGTAGAGGTGCGCGCCTGATATCCGTCAGGCTTGAATATACCATAAATGACGAATCTTTGCCGGGTTGGAAAAAAGTCACGAAACCGACAGCCCAGTGGTGCAGCTCGTTACATGAGCCTCTTGTACGTACTCAGTCACAGGCTATGTAACTATGCGTTCTTCTTTACCCCAAAACTGTACGTTGGCACAGGTGCCCCGGATGCACACAGGCACGTATTCCCGCTATAGCCTCTCTATGCGGGAAGACGTGACCGCGTGAAGACGGGGCGCCTGTGACGACGTACTCTTGTACTCACGGCGCAGGTGACTGTTTACCTGGCCATAAGTAATTTCATTGCACCCGGCCATGGATTTGTATAGGTTTTCCATAAAGGCTCCCTTGATTTTCATTTTTCAAAGTATCCGGAAGGCGTCGTTGTACAAAAAAATCTGTTTGAGAGGGATATGTCTGCGAAGTTGATCCAGTGTTCCGCCTGTGGTTCCGAAAACCTGGACAACTCCGTCTACTGCTGCCAGTGCGGATCGCCCATGCGCCGGGGTATTCCTGCCCGGTTGCGCAAAACCCAGTGGGGCATGATCCTGGGGCTTGCCCTGGTTTTGAGCCTGGTGATGACGACGGCCCTCAGGTTCCTGCCCGGGCGTCCTTCTGCTGAGCCTGTTCTCTCGTCAGAGATCCGCGTTCTCTCCGCACCTGAAACTGTCGACCCGGTTGGAACCGACTCTCAGGTGCGCCCGGACAGTCCGGAACAGGCTGAAGCCGTGATCATGGACAGGGAGCAGCTTGTCCCTGGCCGGGTTTCCATTGCCAACTCAAAGGCCGGCCGGATTATCTCGGAGTTTCCCGCCGTGGTGGTCAACGGTTCCTGGCTGGCCCTGGCGAGCCGTGCCTGTGTGGGCGGTGACAGGTGGTTTTTTCAGGCCGGCCGGGCTAAACCGGTTCTGATTGAAGGGGGGATCTGGGGACCGGGTGACAGGGTTGGATTGTGGCGCCTTGGAGGAGAGCAAAATATACCGGGAGCAGAGCTTGGCGCCTGGCGCCGGGATGAACCGGTTTGGTTCCTGTCCCTGGAGACGGGACGCTTTTCAGGACCAATGACCCTGGTTTCCGCCGAGATGCAGGGGAGTTTTCTCTACTGTGTTTTGCCCGGTTTTGCAGAGGAGGGTGTCTTTTTCCAGAACGGCCGGGTCGTGGGCTGGTCGTTTGCCGGGCTGCCCGGCGGCGCCTACATGTGGCCCCTGGAACACGATGCCAACCTTCTGTATGAAAATTATGTGGATGATTTTTATAATGAGACCTTTGCAGGCGGCCGGGAAGAGTTGCTTCTCCTTGCCCTTGCTCCGAAAAGGGGCACAGATGCTCAAGAGCAGTTGCGGATGTTTGCCGAGGCGTTTGCCGCGCCGGCCAGGCTGTCCCCCTCTGATACTCCCCGTTCGCTGAGAACCGGAGCGGTTACCCCTGTTGTCCGCAGGCTTGTCCGGGCCTTGGTGGAGCAGGAGCAGTATCAGGATATCGCTGCCCTGGCCGAGGAGCCGCTGCTCTGGGAAATTGGTTCTGAAGATTTGCTGGTGCAGGTCCTGACGGCGCTCGTGAAAACCGCGGGACCCGGCGCGGCGGTCCTTTTCCTGGAGGGTCCGGGAGCGGACATCCTGTCCGGCGCGGAGAAACCGAGGGTGAAGGGGCTGCGGCTGGAACTGTATGTTCAGTGGATCAAATTTCTGCTGGACCGGAACGATACGGCAGCCGGGCGGGAGGTATATGGTCGGGCCCTGCTCAGTTTTAACCGGTCTCCGAAGCTGCACCTGATCGGGGTGGAACTGGCCCTGGCCGAAGGAGACTGGGCCGCGGCGGAGCAACTTCTGAACCAGTGGGAATATCCCCATGCCTTGCGGGAGACAAGAGCATTGCTGGCAGCCAGGGTCTCTGAGTTGAAGGGGCGGGAGAACAGGATAGTCATCACCTTCCCGGCCGGGTCCAGGGAGATCCCGGTGTCGGCTACGGTAAACGGGTCGTTGGCGCAGGAATTCCTCATCGACACCGGTGCCTCTTTTGTGACCGTCCCCACCGCGACCATCAGGGCCCTGGGACTGGAAGGTGAGTTGAGCCCGCACCTGACCGAGGTGCGGACGGCCGGCGGCGTGGTTCTGGCCCGCTCCGTGGCCCTGGCATCCATTGAACTGCAGGGCTGGTCCGTGCCTGATGTCACGGCCTTTGTCATGGACCTGCCGGACCGGTCAGGTGAGCGGCGCTCCCTGGGGCTCCTGGGTCTCAATTTCCTTAACAACTTCCGGGTTGACCTGCAGACCGATAAAGGGGTGCTGACCCTGGCACCCAGGTAGGTGCCGGAACAAGTGGCATGGAATACATGAAAAAACGCCGGACAGCAAATGCTGCCCGGCGGCTGGAAGGAGAAAAAGAGGAGGCAGGAAGATTATTTCTTGCCGCCGGTGAGCTTTTTCAGGGTGGATTCAAGGGCTTTGACCTTTTTTTCCAGTTTCTTGATGGAGTTATTGACCTTGGCGAAGTTATAGTACTGGACA